>NZ_CP104854.1:3715000-4015000 GCF_050916235.1 Maridesulfovibrio sp. FT414 | reverse complement strand
TCCTGGAGACCAGCAAAAGCCTTCTTGCGACTGTCCTCTCCGGCAGCAGAGGAACGAACGGCAACGGGTTCATTCTCAAGTCCTGCGTCCTTGCAGATGGAAAGATATGCATCCTTGACCGCTGTTTCGACCTCTTTAGGAAGAGAAACGGACAGGATGGCACTCTGGACCAGAACCGAACGCTTGCGCAACTGGTCGATACCTTCAGGGGAGGTTGCAAACCCTTCAACTACGTTATTGATGAATGTCCGGAGCTGGATCTGAGTTTCATCAGAATGTTTTCTGGCTTCTTCCCTGATCACATGGGCTATGGAACGAACAAATTTCTGAAGAAATTCACTGTCACTGTTTACCTCTTCACTGCTCCAGTCCACCGCGTTGTATTCACTGTCTACAACAGCCCTTACAACACTTGCATGAACTCTGGTTTCATCAAGGAGTTTGTGAAAAGCGATAGAAGAAATTGCCCTGAACTGGGGAGACCTGATACCTTCGACCTGGCTGATCAGTGCAGTATTGTAGTTTTTACCACCAACCAGCAGCTCAGCTTCCTCTCCGATTTCAACAATATCAGCACCGGTGAGAACCAGCTTGGTTTCAAGCTGTTTCTTATTCTGAGCTTTCTTGGGAGCTGCGACATCCGCCTTCTTAGCGGTGCCGGCTTCTTCCGTCTTACCAGCCATTGCTTCCTCCTTGCACATCATGAAGTTTACAGGCGGGCATTTTACCTGGCTGCCCGCCTGAATCAGATATCGATATTCTAAAAGAATCTATAAGAACAGTTGATAAATAGAGATAACACCCTGCCCAGAAAAAAGACAGGGGTCAGACAAAAAAGTCTATCCAAAGATTTTCCGGAAGAACTCCGGACCAAGTTTTCCACTTCCGGGAAAAAACAAGGCTGCTTCCCTGACAGCCTTGTCCCGTAGAAGAGCATTTCCTCAGCAAGCCGCGCATGTCAAGGAAAAATCAGGAGTTAGCAAGCAATGCAAGCTATAGGGGCATGACGGAACCGGAATAAACAGTATGTTTTTCTCCATCCTTTTCCACAACAAGTCCACCGTCTGAGCGGAGTCCGCAGATAACTCCACGGTCAACGCCTTCAGGGCCATCCACGATACGAACCTCTTCTCCGAACCAGACAAGTTGATCGGCCAGTTCATATATGAAGTTCTCCGCTTCCTGGGACTCGATGATTGCATCAAAGTTGTTGCGGAAGTACTTGATCATCTCAATCCATGTTTCAAGTGGACCGAGCTGCATATCATCGGTATTGATCTTACCGGCAGGTACGGCATGATCAGGACGAAGAAGCTCACGATCAGGAGCGTAGGCCAGATTAAGCCCGATTCCGACCATGATAACTCCATCCCGTTCCTCAATGAGTATGCCGCCTGCTTTCTTTCCATCAATGAGGATGTCGTTAGGCCACTTAAGCTGGATTTCTACTCCAAGGTCCTTAAGAGCCTTGCATACCAGATAACCGACAACCAGTGGAAGAATCCTGTTCCAGACCGGTCTGGGCTCACCGGGTTCCCCTGAATCCATAGCCGGCCATTTGATGGTGCCGTAGATATTCCCCGGAGGGGATATCCATTCCCGGCGAACCTGTCCGCGCCCGGTTTCCTGCTCCAGAGCAAGGACACTTCCCCACTCACCAAGAGCTTCCAGAGCATTAAGCCGCCATGCAACATCGAGACTTGAAACACACGATCCGCATATGGCTACCGGGATACCTTTTCTGGCACCGGAAAGCCATGTGGAATAGGTTCTGTACTCAGCATCATCCATGTTCCAGGGACTGAAACTTTCAATATCCCTGGCCCACAACGGATGCCCCTGAAAAAGCTGTTCAGGAGATGTTTGGGGCAGGGGGCTACCCTCTTTACCGCTTATAATTGTAATTCTGCTTATCATGTTTCACTTTCCCGTGTCAGATGTTTTGTTGGCAAGGGTCCACAAATCAATAATACACGATTTTTAAAATTTATACAGCGGTATACACAATTGAAACTCATTACAAGCAGTAATAATATTATTCTTCCGCGCCGGACTTGATCTCCCGGATCATCTCAATCAGTTCTTCCTGAACATCATCAATTTCGCTTTGGCTTATTGCGTCGGAAGATTTTGCATCTTTCATAATTGCATCCGCAATTTTCTTTGAAATAGACATCATTATCCGTTTTTTTGCCTCTTCTTCAGCTATAGCCAGCAGAATACCAAGTTTATAATAGCCAAGCCGCTTGAAAACCTCCTTGAGTGTTCCTATATCAACAAAGACGATATCCTCTACACCTTCAAGTTCATCAATGGACTTACGTTTACGCTTGGCTTCCTTGAAGTAACGATCCCCCTTCTTTTCAGCCCACTGTGCAGTGGCATCCTTGTGCAGAACGCATATATCCTCAGGAAATTCAGCTACCCCGACTTTTTTGTAGATCATTTCGGGGGTGGAATCGACCATGGCTGCAAAATCGTCAATATCCATATAGTCAGCTAGGCTGACCTTTCCTCCGAACTTATTTATATCTCCGGAAAGGTTTTCCGCAACAAAGAGGAAATTGTCCGGATCGGTAATAATGATATACGGCTGGTTGGCAATCTTGGTAGTTGAAACCATATTGAAGCCGATCGCGTTCTTCACAAACCTGCTGATTTCAGCCTTGGGCATGTTGGTGATATCGAGAAGCTCTTTGCTGAAATCATCGAAATTGATGCCCAGCGGGCGGTCATCCGGAGGGCTGGTTTCTATGATTCGGTGCTTGAGATGGAGCAACCGGCAAAAGGTCATCCATGAATTGTCGCTGCGGTTTTCAGAAACAGTCCTGTTTGAATTTGCAAGCCTGGAAGCCAGAATTCTGGTCAGGTGGAATACTGTTGGGTGGCTTTTTTTCAAAAGCAGCAGAAGCAGCTTGGCCGTAAGAATCATGACCGTACATTCTGAAGAAGCCTCGGCACCGGCAACCCTTGGGGCTTTGCATATGATAGCCATCTCACCGAAAATTTCACCGGGACCGAGAGTAGCAAGGACACTCTGTTTACCGTTAATATTCTTAATGATATTAACGGTTCCAGACTGAATCATAAAGGCAAGGTTCCCCTTCTCCCCCTCACGGAAAATAACGTCACCCTTGTTGAAAGTCTTGGATAAAGGTTTCTGGGCACTCATTTCCCTTCTCCTTTCCGCAAGTCTGTCCATAATTTCATCCTAGCCTACACCTTTAAGTTTTCTGACGGTATCAAACAGTTCATCACAGCACTCGAGAACTTCGGGATCTGACATGGAACGATCTCTCGGCGGCTCGCTGAGCAGAATGCTCGCCATTTTGCGTCCGATGTTGCGTTTGATTTTTTCCTTGTTCTGACTGTCTCCTGCGGAGAAAAGAACCGAAATCTTATAAAAATCCAGCCCTTTCAAGGCTTCAGCAAGGGCCGCATTGTCAATGTAGATAAGGTCATCAGCATTTTCCAGATCTTCAAGAGCCTTGCGCGGACGCTTGAACTTCTTGAAGAACCCGTCCTCCTTATCCTTACTCCACTCAATTGCCTTTTCACGGTTGAAGAACAGCAGATTCTCCGGCATCTCCTCCTTAATCAATTTTTTATAGATCAGTTCAGGAGTTGTTCCTGTTTTCTGGGCAAGGTCGGCAAAACTCATGTAATTCATGCGATATTCGACATTGGCACCAATCTCCTTCATCTGCTTGTAGAGTCCCCGCAAAGAAGGCATGAACTGCTGGATATTGTTTATAAAGATATACCTTTCGACAAAAGCGCTCTTGTCCCCTTTCTTAGGCGTCTTAAGGTCAATCAGGCGCAGCTTGTAGACATTGTCAAGGAAGGCTTCAATTTCAAGGGAGGAGAACATGGTCAGTCCCTTTACCGTATCGGTAAAGGACTTCACCGAAAGACCGAGATCATAATTTTCAATTTTTGAACGCTTGTTTTTGGGAGTATATGCGTACTCCTTATAAGCAAGATTCAGCATTGTTGCCAATGAAATGAAGGAATCGCTTCTCTCCAGCCCGGAGGACTTGCCGTCGGTAGCAACCACTCGCTTGGCAAGCAGTTCCACTATCTTTTTAACAGTTCCCGGCGAAGCATCCAGAAGCTTGTTCATAAGTTCTTCGGTAAGAACCACAAGTTCGCAGAAGCTGGAGGCTTCGGCATAGGCTGTTCGCTTCTGATCGGTAAGCAGAGCCATTTCCCCGAAGATGTCACCACGGCGCAATGTCGCAAGCACAGTTTTCTTACTCTCCACCTTACGGTAGATATCTACCGTTCCGGTTTTGATCATGTAGGCGACCTTGCTTTCCTGACCTTCTGCGAAAATAACTTTGCCTTTGTGAAAAGTACGAATACTCGGTGAAGTTCTCGGAATCATAACCATATCTTAATTTGTTTTAATATTTGATCAACAATGGAATGACCTTACACACTTCTGCGGGCTTTGACAAAAGAAACAACCTTTCTGACAGCAAGCGGAAACAGTCCAAGTATCGCAAATGAGATTATCAGACCGGGCTGTGCTATGCCGGAAAGGGAATCAATTTTTCCCAGTTCTTTTCCGGCATTAACATAAACCATAGTCCCCGGAAGCATCCCGATCTGCGATATCCAGTAAAATGTCCTGAGCCGCATGGAAGTCAGACCCATAACCAGATTTATCACAACAAAAGGAATAGCCGGAATAAGACGCATGGAAAAGAGGTAGAAACCTCCCTCCTCGGCTATTCCACGGTTCACTTTTTCCAGCCTGTCTCCAAACTTCCGTTGCACATAATCACGGAAAAGGTATCGGGAAAAAAAGCAGGCCAATGTGGCCCCTATCGTGCTTGCAAAAGAGATGGCAATTACACCCACGGTAAAACCGAACAGAGCTCCCCCTGCCAGCCCAAGCACAGCAGCTCCCGGAAGGTTGACTCCGACAACAAGCACATAGAGAAGAAAAAAGGCAAACACACTCAAAAAAGGATTCTGAGCATAAAAGAGTTGAAATTCCTGCCTTGAATTCTTCAGGTACTCTAGAGTAAAGAACCTATCCAAATCAAACGCAAAGAACATGACAATAATCGAGACAAGCAGGCCCAGCAGCAAAATTTTATTTTTCATTTTGCGTAAGTTATCATTAACGATAAAATTAGCAAGAACCTCATACAGTTTCAAATAAATATAATCAAAAGAACGAACATGCTAAGATCAAAAAACAACCTGAAAATCATGCTCGTCGGCGGAGCTGTCAGGGATATGCTGCTTGGCCTTAAGCCCAATGATAGAGACTATCTTATTGCATCTGGCTCCGCAGAAGATTTCCTGAGCGAGTTTCCTGAGGCACGCCCCGTGGGAAAATCGTACGAAATATTTTTTATGAAAGGTCTGGAATTTTCCATGCCTAGAATGACAGGCCGATCTGTGGATGAAACAATAGATCTTGATCTCCAGGCACGCGACTTCACGGTAAACAGTTTTGCCCTTGACGAGGAAGGAAATCTGTATGCCCACCCAGATGGTCTTAAAGACCTCTACGCAAAAAGACTTCGTCCCTGCTTTGGCAGAACGTTCAGTGAAGACCCGCTGCGGGTTTTCCGGGCGGCCGTATTCATGGCCAGATTTCCCGATTTCACACCTCATGACGACCTTCTGGAAGGCATGAAAGAAGCAGCACATAAAGGCTGGCTGACGACAATTGCGCCTGACCGGGTGGGTGTAGAACTGCGCAAAGGGCTGAGCGCTCAACGGCCCGGTAATTTCCTGCGCATGCTCATGGAAACAGACTGCCTTGATCACTGGTTCGCTGAATTTAAGAACGCAGACAGCATTCCGGCTGGCCCACCGCAATATCACGACAAGTCAGTTGCTGGACATATTGCCGAAATAATGGATCGGGTGGCAGGAGATTCCCTTACATGCTGGATGGCCATGTGTCATGATCTTGGAAAGCTCCTGACGCCGGAACACAAACTGCCGTCCCACCACAGCCATGACAAAGCCGGATCAATCCCGGCCAGAAATCTCGGAGAAAGACTGTTTCTGCCGACTAGATTCATCCGTGCGGGGGAAACAGCCGCCATTCTGCACATGAAAGCTGGGAATTACAATGAGCTCAGGCCGGGAACCAAAGTAGACCTGCTGATGAAGCTTCACATCTGTGGCCTGCTGGAAAACATGCGTGAACTGTGCCGGGCCGACCGCGGCGAAGATGTGCTTCAGGATGCATCAAAAGATCTGGCAGAGATACTCAAGGTATCCCTGCCAGCCAAAGACCGAAATCTGGGAGAAAAATCAGGGGAAATACTGCGCAGCCTACGAGCCTCACGGCTGAAATGCTTTCGCCGGGGCCGAGTCTGGCAGAATATATTAAAATAAATACTTGTACTCTTCAGCGATCTTATCAGTACGATTCATCAGTGCGGAGGCCGCACTCTCAACATTGCGCTGACTGACCAGCCCCAACTCCTCCGCAAGATAGAAAGGAACAACATCCTGACTTTCGGCAAAAGTCCAGACCACGGCGTAAACCGAACCAATTTCGGGACGCTCAGAGAACTCGCTGCGGGAAACGACCTTTATCCTCACCCCTTTCTCACTCTTGTCAGCAAATTTAAAAAGAACTGATTTCCTAAAGTTCTCCTTTAACTTCAGAGCAAGAGTGCCACCAAGTTCGTCATTTCCAAGATGCTCAACAACAACCGGAATACCAGCTGCCTCCTGCTTTACTTCCGGAACAGCCACCGTCTGCTTGGGTTTGGAATCAGGAACAGCCTTCTGGTCCTGCGCAACAGCAGCAGAAGACAGAACAAGAGTCAAAATCAATCCGCAAAACAGCGTCACCAGTCTTCTTGAATTCATAACAGCTCCTTATTTCACACTTTCCTTTAGTTCCTTGAGCAAAGCCTTAACACGATCCTTTTCGCTGGAATAGGTAATCGAACAGAATTCAGAAATATACGAACTGATTTCCTTCTTATGAGGAAGATCCGGAAATTCCGGAAATTCGATGTCCTTTATAGTAATCACCTTGAATGCCATCTCGTCATCAATCGCTTTACACATCGGCCCTACACAGCCGGCAATATTCTCTTTCTGTAGTTCAGTGGGGTCGAGGGATTTGGTAAAATGGAGAACATCGGAAGCAGTGACGTTGCGGTTCACCTTCTCGATTTTGATATTGATCTCCTCTGCCATACTGAAGAAATCTTCACGGTTGGCAGTACGGACCTTGCGCCCGTTTCCGTCGTCCCTGTAGATTCCATGCATATAGTCGGTAATACGGTAGGAAAGAAGCTCATATGCTATGGTAAACCACTTTATATACTCACCTTTTGACGTAAATGAAAAAGACGGGGATTCATTTGGTACGGCACACTCCACCCCCTGAGGATAATGAAAATGATCGCGACTTATACCGGCAGATATCCAGAAATCGTCAAACTCCTTTCGCCCGAGGCAAATTTTTTCCAGCAGAACGCAAGCCCTGAAAATACTGTAAAGCTTCGCATGAAGCTGTTCAGAAACCTCATGAAAAAACTCCAGCGCTTCATCCACATCCACTCGGGCTCCGAAAAAGGAGTCAGCCATCTCGCTCAGGACTTCATCCGTTAAAGCATCAGATAAATCTTTAAAGTCAGCCATAAAATTCCTTCAAATCCCAATGACAGGGAATTTTATTCTGAAAAAATATTTTTTCAGCTTTTTCCTTTTATTTATCAAGGTTCATGAACAAAAACATCGTCAAACCTTGAATGAATTCATTAATTAAACTTGAGAGTGCCATATAATTGAATTATACGCTATGGGCACGAGTATCATCTGAAAATCGACTGAAAGTGATTACTCAGGGATTACAGCGCATTGAATTACCTGCTCAAATTAACTGCGCTTTTTGACAATTCAACCGTAGACATACTGGAGGGAGTATGCTGCTCAACGAACACTTAAGCAAAGTGCTGCTTAAAGAAGCTGCCGGTCTTCCTGTCCCCACCGGGGTTAAAATCACAGAGAAAGACCTTCCCGGCCTTGAACCCTACTTCCCCCTGCCGTGGATTCTCAAAGCCCAGGTTCCAGTAGGCGGAAGAGGCAAAGCAGGAGGAATCCAGAAGGTGGATTCCCGAGAAGACTATGAAAAGGTTGCCCGTCAGATTCTGGGAATGGAAATCAAGGGGCACAAGGTTCCTTTCCTGAGAGCCGAGCCTGCGGTTGATATCCGCAAGGAATTTTATCTCTCCCTGACCCTGTCCCGTCAGCGTCGTAAGGTTATTATGACCGTTGGGCGCGAAGGTGGAGTCGAGATTGAGAACATGGGTCCTGAAAACCTCCTCATTCAGGAAATAAGCCTTCCCGGAGGTCTGCAGCCCAACCAGATACGGGCCGCGTTCTTCCACATCGGCATCGCCAAGGAGCTTTTCGCTGATTTCAGCAACATCGTAAAGAATATCTACAAAACCATGATCGACTACGGCCTGCTTCTGGCTGAAATCAACCCGTTAGCTCTGACCGGATACGGAAAGCTCCTTGCCCTCGACGGTAAAATAGAGATGGATGACAACATTGTCGATCTCAACCCGGCCTTTGAAAAATACTACCAGCCCGAACACTCCACTCCGGTTGAAAACATCGCCCGCGATGCCGGTATGAGCTTCGTTTCCCTCAAGGGATGGGTGGGCCTCATAGCCAACGGGGCAGGTCTTGCCATGGCTTCCATGGACGCCCTCAACTTCTCCGGGCTCCCTGCAGCGAACTTCCTCGACCTCGGCGGGGCTGCGGACCAGAAAAGAATTGAAACCGCTCTGCGGCTGCTTTTCGACGATAAACAGGTTGAAGCCATCCTTATCAACCTCTTCGGCGGAATCCTTTCCTGTGAGCTTGTTGCCAAAGCCCTCGTGGCCGCCCTCGGCGGTCGAGAACCGGAAAAACCAATCGTGGTTCGCATGTCCGGGAACAGCGCAGAGGAAGGCCTTCAGGTTCTCAAGGAAATAAAAGGCGATAAACTTCACCGGGCCAGAAATATGCAGGAAGCCCTCGACCTGCTTGCCACCCTCAAGCCCGAAAATGCCCAGAAAATTGAATTCGCTGAACCAATTGCAGCCATGCCTGACTCCAGACCCAAGGACATCGGTTACAAATCTCCGTGCAAATTCACCATAGACAAAAACACCCCGATACTGGTTCAGGGAATTACCGGCCAGGAAGGTCAGCTCCATACCCGGCTTATGCTGGAATACGGCTCGAACATTGTAGCCGGAGTAACCCCATTCAAGGGCGGTCAGAAAGTTCTTGGAGTACCCGTTTACAACAGCATCAAAGAAGCCCAGCAGCACCATGAAATCGGGGCCAGCATCATTTTTGTTCCACCAAAACTAGCCACCGACGCCATTCTTGAAGCGACTTCATGCGAAATCCCCTGGGTGGTCTGCATTACCGAAGGCATTGTGCAGTCAGCTATGCTCAACGTACTGGAACAGGTCAAGGACGGAAAATCCCGCATCGTCGGCCCCAACACCCCCGGCCTGATCGTCCCCGGACAGACCAAGATCGGAATCCTGCCCACCACTCCGTTCTCCCCCGGTCCTGTGGCGGTGCTTTCACGCTCAGGAACGCTCACCTACGAGGTCGCCGACCGTCTCAATCAGGTCGGCATAGGCCAGTCCCTGTCCATCGGTATCGGCGGGGACTCGTACATCGGTACCACCTTTGCCGACATCTTCGAGATGCTGCGCAACCACGACGAAACCAAGGCAGTCATAGTGCTTGGTGAAATCGGAGGTACCGCAGAACAGGATCTCGCCGACTACGTGATCGAAACCGGATTTGACAAACCCGTACTTTCCTTTATTGCTGGTCAGACAGCTCCTCCGGGCAAACGTCTGGGCCACGCAGGTGCTATCCTCAAGGAAGGAACAGGTGTTCAGGGCAAACTGGAGAAAATGCGCCAGGCAGGTTTCACCGTCTGTCCAAGCCTTGAGTCTATCCCACAGCTTACAGCAGACGCACTTGGAATAAAATTAGGTGAATAAAAACGTATGCTTTTTTAACAGCAACAAAGCCTGGGGCGGCGGGGAAAAGTGGAACCACCACTTTTCCCTGCTGCTGCGGGATAAAGGCTACAACGTATTTGTCCTTACAAACCATAAATCAGAACTCCGGGAAAGGCTCAAGGAAGAGCCCGGCATCACACTTCACAGTGAAAGCATAGGCAACCTTTCTTTCCTCAATCCTTTTCTCATGGGACGCTTGAAACATTTTTTCGGAAGCAACAACATAGGAACACTGATAACCGCACTACCTTCAGACCTGAAAAGCGGAGGTTTTGCCGCAAAGCGCGCCGGAGTAAACCGTGTTATCTACCGCCGCGGAATAGCCGTTCCGGTAAAAAATTCGTGGCTCAACCGCTTTATTTTTTCCAACGTAGTGGACAGGCTTATTGTCAATTCTCTTGAAACAAAACGAACTGTTTTAGCCAACAATTCCGAACTACTTTCCGAAGATAAAATACGCCAGATCTACAACGGATTCGACGTTGATGAATTCGACCGCCAGCCGGTTGAACCTGTTTTCTCCACTGAAGACAACGTGGTAGTGATAGGAAATGCAGCCCGCCTGACAGCTCAGAAAGGCCAGAAACATCTTCTTGAAGCAGCAAAAATTCTCAAACAAAAGGGCCTTAAGTTCAGAATTCTGATTGCAGGTAAAGGACAAATGGAAGCGGAGCTTAAAGCTTATGCCGCTGAATTGGACGTTGAAGAAAGAGTTTCCTTTCTTGGCTTTGTTAAAAATATGAAATCATTCTATGCAGCACAGGACATATTCTGTCTGCCTTCGCTCTGGGAAGGTTTCGGGTATGCACTTGTAGAGGCCATGACGCTTGAAAAACCAGTCGTCGGGTTCGACACCAGCTCTAACCCTGAAGTGGTCTCCAATGGAGAAACAGGGTTGCTTGTAGCTCCCGGAGATTCCGAACAACTTGCTTCAGCACTGGAAAAATTGATTCGCGACAAGGAACTGCGAACAAAAATGGGCAAGAAAGGCCGTACAAGGGTACTTGAGAACTTCAATACGCCACTGGTACTGGGTAAGCTGATAGATGTAATTGAAGAAAAATAATTACCTAAAAGCACATAGAGCAATTTTATTCAAGAATTTGCCCCGACATATCGCCAGTATCTTCATCTCAGCGCAAAGTTTAAATTCAACTTGGGAGGAAGAATGCATAATTTCAAAGAAAAGTTGCTTAATGAGGCAAAATCATGGGGAGCAGATCTGATCGGAATTGCCGATACCAACAGGCTTGCCAACATGGAAACAAGACCTGCAAGCCTTCTGAATGGATTTCCACGAGCCATTTCCATCGCAGTTCAATTGGCTGACGGAATAATGGACGGGATAACAGATGTCCCCACAGAGTTGTATTCACAACACTATCAGCGAGTTAACGCACTGCTGGACAATATCGCGTGCAGAGTTAGCAGCTTTATCCAGAATAACGGTGGCCGTGCCCTACCCATTCCTGCCAGCCAGATTCTCTGTGAGGAACGCTTCACATCATACATATCGCACAAAGCGGTTGCCATAAATGCAGGACTGGGCTGGCAGGGAAAATCCCTGTTATTGGTCACGCCCAAATACGGACCGCGTGTACGCCTGACAACGATCCTCACCGATCTGGACATAACTGCCGACAGCCCGATTAAAAATCGTTGCGGAAAATGTACTTACTGCACTGATGCCTGCCCGGCCAAAGCAATAAAGAACGTCAACACGACCCTGCACTACAGCTCCCGCAATGAAGCGGTCGATCTGGACTCATGCGTTGCGCATCTAAACAGGGTTTCCGGCAGCGGACATATTGCGCGGTATATCTGCGGGGTCTGTGTCTCAACCTGTCCTTGGGGACGGCCCAAAAAACAGCGGGCCATCACGAATTAACGTAATGGCCCGCCTAAAGACTCAACTCCCGGACTTTATTCCGGATTGGGTGTGTTGTCCTCCACATCTACACCTTCGGGTGGAGTGAACTGAAATTCGGAATCCGCAACTTCAGGGTCGATCTCGATGTTGGACATAGCCACTTCATTTCCGTTTCCGTAGAAATCAACTACGAGTGTTTTAACCAGCATTTTCTTAATCGGGTCCACCCATACGTAGGCGAGCACAAGACCGGTTTCCGGTTCAAGGGGAAGCAGCTTGAGCTTGATCAGCCCATTATCATCACCCTGGTTTTCAACCACGAAATCTTCTTCCAGACGGGCCTGTCCGGAAATGAATTTGATCATGGTCTTGGAATTGAAGAGCTGTTTTGTACGGTATTTCAGTGCAAGCTTATCGTCGGGAAAATAATCCCACACAACTGATTCCCCAACAATGAGCAACTCTTTTTCCGGTTTTACCGACTCCCAACGCAACAGAGAAGGTTGCTTGAAGATAATCTTACCGGACCGTATCTCCTGCTCTTTGCTTGCGGCATTGGTCAATGTCTGGCTAAAGTCTGCCTTGAAGGTTTTGATTGAATCATATGTTTTCTGAATCTCGGCAGTCAGCTCATCTGCCTGAGCAAAGGAACTGAAGGCCAGCAATATTGAAATCGCAATAATCAAAATCCTGAAACGCATTGTAATCCTCATGTATTTTGGGTTCATCTACAAAATATTCTTAACTCTTTTGGATCAATTATGAAAGAACAACCTGTATCACAACTTACCCGCCGCCTGATTGAGGCTGAACTGTACGGTCATCTTTACGAAACAATGACCGAAATTTCAGGCAAGGAGAAGGCCCTCGAAATAATTTCTGAAAATCTCAAAAAATCAGCATTCAAAGCGGGACAGGCATTCGCTGCAACGGTAGAGAAGCCTTCTTTGGCCCATTTTGCAACGGTAGTTGAAATCTGGAAGAAAGGTGATGCTATTGTTGTGGAAGAAATCTCAGTTGATAACAACATACTCACAATCAAGGTTGTCCGCTGCCGGTATCAAGAATCATACCGAGACATGGGTCTGCCGGAAGAATTATGCCCCATTCTCTCATGCTGCCGCGATGAGCCTTTTGCCAAAGGCTACAGCGATAAGCTGAGCATGAAACGGGCAACCACCCTCGCGGAAGGCGGAGACTGCTGCCCCTTTGAATTCATCTGGGAATAACTCTTGGAGCATAATTAAGCTATGGAATGCCTTCGGCGACCCTGCCGGGGGCCTTAAAACATCCCTAATCGCGGGTTATCAGCACGTTTCTGGGTTTACTCCCGTCCTGCGGACCGAGGATTCCATCCTGCTCCATCTGTTCGATAAACCTTGCTGCACGGTTGAATCCTATGCGGAACCGCCTCTGCAGCAGGGAAATTGAAGCCTTGCCCTGCTCCATTACAAACTGTACGGCCTCGCCGTAAACCGGGTCATCAGAATCTCCGGACAAGCCTTCAACGCCACCACCGGAGCCACCGGGGGTGTCCTTCCAGTCAGTAAAATCAAGTTCGAAATCCTGAGGGCACTTGCTTTTCCAGAAATCCACTACTTCCTTGATCTCGTCATCCTCGACAAGCGCACCGTGAAGCCTGCGCAGCTGGCCGCCGCTGGGCTTAAAGAGCATATCGCCTCGTCCAAGCAGCTTTTCTGCTCCGATCATATCAAGAATGGTTCTGGAGTCGTGCTTGGAGGTTACCTGAAATGAAATACGGGTGGGAAAGTTCGCCTTGATCAGACCGGTAACAACGTCAACAGACGGGCGCTGCGTAGCGATGATCAGGTGAATTCCTGCAGCACGGGCCAACTGAGCCAGACGGACGATGCTCTGCTCAACATCCTTACCGGCGGTAAGCATAAGGTCGGCAAGCTCATCAACAATAATTACAAGGAAAGGCATGGGTTCAAGGTGCTCAAGGTTCTCAGGCAGATCACCTTCCATCTTGGCCAGCTTTTCGTTGTAACTTGCGATGTTGCGTGCTCCGAGCTGGGCCATGTTCTCATAGCGTTTATCCATCTCGTACACGGCCCATTCCAATGCGCTCTTAGCGAGGGACATGTCAGTAACAACGGGATGTACAAGATGCGGAAGACTGGAGTATACGGCCAGCTCAATACGTTTGGGGTCAATGAGCAGAAGCTTGAGTTCCTCTGGTCCGGCCTTGTAAAGCATACTCATCAGCAGACCGTTGAGACACACACTCTTACCAGCTCCGGTGGCACCAGCTACCAGCAGGTGAGGCATCTTCGCAAGGTCGGCTGAAACAGGCACTCCCTGAATATCCTTGCCAAGTGCCATGGTCAGTATGGACTTGGAACCAGTGAAGCACTTGTGCTCGAAAATTTCACGCAGATAAACGGTCTGTCTGTTGTCGTTGGGAATCTCGATACCGACGGTATCCTTTCCTGGGATGGGAGCCTCAATACGAACTGACACAGCCTTAAGGGCCATGGCAATATCATCGGTCAGGTTGGCGATCTTGCTGACTTTGATCCCCGGAGCAGGCCTGAACTCAAACATTGTTACCACTGGGCCGGGAGTAACCTGCTGAATTTCTCCTTCAATATTGAAGTCTTTAAGACATTCACGCAGACTTTCGGTTTTGGCTTCAAGAACCTTGGCATCGAACTGAACTCCGGCCTCACCGGGCTCGGCCAGCATTTCCAAAGGAGGAAAATCAGTACTGGTGTCGATCTTTTTGGCTTTGGGCTTCGGCTTCTGTACTGGTTTATCTTTTTTGACAGGAGCATCTTCAAATGGTTTGAGGACTAACAGGGTGTCTTCTTCCTGCTCGGGCTCAACCGGAGAATCTTTTTCGTTTTCCTTTACAGCCTTGGCCCTCTTCTTCTCTGCCTTCTTGATAGCCCGCTCCGCCTTCATGCGCTTGGACCTACGGTCAAAACGCTCCATGTTCTTGCACCATAAATCAATAAAAAATGTTCTGATGCGCTTGCCTATAGAGGCCCAGCTGAGATTCAGGGTAAGCTGAATTCCGGCCATAGTGGTGAAAAGCCAGAAGAGAAAAGCTCCGACAGGCTTCAAATACAGGAATGACCACTTGGAAAGAATGGCGCCGATGAAACCGCCCTCGTGAATTGCCAGTGTTTTCTGGAAATCCACCAGCCACGGATGAGCAGCCCATGCCAGCAGGCAGACATAAAGAAACCCGAGTCCCAGCCAGCGCCACCAGGGCTGCTTCAGGGTTTCAATAAAAGATGAAATTCCCAGAAAAAGAAAATAGACCGGAATGAACCAGGAGCCGATGCCAAGCATGTCGACCAGAAGCCCTGCAGCATAGGACCCGGCCGGACCGATCATGTTTTTGACTTTCCAGCCGGAACTGACTGCCTGATTCAGAGTAGGATCACCCGGATGGTACGAGTACATGCTGATAAAAAGAAATACAGCTAAAAAAATCCAGAACATTCCGGAAATTTCTTTTGCGAACTTTTTGCCGGGCAGTGTCTCATCCTCCGTTTGATCCCGTATATGCGGGCGGTTATAAAAAATAAATACCGGGGAGCGCACGCCCCCCGGTCAAAGCAATCATGAAGAGGGGGTTATTTTTCGCGGCTGAGATATTCGCCGGAACGGGTATCAACCTTGATTTTGTCACCTTCGTTGATGAACAGGGGCACGTTGATGACCAGACCGGTTTCAAGGGTAGCAGGCTTGGTCGCGTTGCTCACACGGTCGCCCTGAACGCCGGGATCGGTCTGAGCGACAGTCAGAATAACGGAAGCAGGCAGATCAACACCGATGACTTCACCGTTGTAAAGGAGCGCCTTGTTGGTCTCGCCTTCCTTGAGGTAACCACCGGTGGAGCCGATAACATCAGCAGGCACATTCATCTGCTCATAGGTTTCCAGATCCATAAGTACGTAATCTGTACCTTCCTTGTACAGGAACTGCATTTCCTTGTTAGCCATGTCGGGCTTTTCAACTTTTTCGCCGGAACGGAAGGTCTGGTCGACTACACGTCCGGTGAGCATGTTCTTAAGTTTGGTACGCACAAAAGCACCGCCCTTGCCGGGCTTGAAGTGCTGGAATTCAATGATTTCGTAAGGTTTACCTTCGATTTCAATTTTAAGTCCGTTTCTGAAGTCTTTAGTGGATATCATGTTTCCTCCGAATAAAATATAATTTGCAGGGCCGTGAAAGGCCTCCAACGGGCAATGCCCTGCTGTCTTAAACTTTGTTAGCGACAGCGATTCGATACTTCGTCCAATCCTTGTTGACATTGAGTCAGACAGCTGAAAAGCCACTGAATTCAACGCATGGCAAGGTTTCCCCCAAGCCTAATCGGCTGTCACATGCGAGAACAATGCTTGAACGGCCAAGGCATAGCTCATAATTCCGAATCCGGCAATTACTCCAATACACTGTTTTCCCATAAAACTTTTCTGACGCACGGGATCTTCAGTTCTGGCCCATATATTACTGATGTGAACTTCTACACAGGGTATGCCTATCCAGGCAAGGCAATCAGCCAAGGCCAGACTGGTATGAGTATATGCACCGGCATTGAAGGCAACCCCGTCAATGCCATCTTTCCAAGCCTTTTCAAGCCTGTCGATTAACGCTCCTTCGGAATTGGATTGGAAAAATTCAAGCCGAATCTCATCAGCACGGTCTCCCATGATCTTTCTCAGGTGATCAGGAATATCCTCAATTTTGTCCGAACCATATATTTCAGGCTGCCTCTTGCCGACGTAGCCCAGATTAGGCCCGTTCAAGATCAAAAATGTCTTCATATTTTACACCATTATTTTTTTCAGGTTGACCGAAACTGTTTATTGAAACATCATGAAACTTGACTGTCCATCATAAATGGGTGATCAGTCTTCGCTGCATTTACAAAACAATAATCAAGGACCACTCCTTTATGAATAATTTACTTACGTTAATTAAAACCGTTTACGAGATCAATCAGCTTGAAGAGCTCGCCGTGCCGCAGATCATTCTGGCCGGCCGCTCCAACGTAGGCAAGTCCTCACTGATCAACAGTCTGGCCGGTCAGAAAAAACTGGCTAAAGTCAGTGCCACCCCCGGAAAAACAAGAAGCCTTAACTATTACGAAGTTATTCCGCACGGATACTACATTGTAGACCTGCCGGGATACGGTTATGCTCGCTGTTCCAAGACGGAGCGCGCCAAATGGGGCAAGCTGATCGACAAATATCTGCAGGGCAACAATTACATAGCAGCCGCAGCGGTTCTTCTGGACAGCCGCCTTTCCCCGCAGAAGAATGATCTTGAAATGATCTCATATTTCACGCGCTGCAATGTGCCGATTCTGCCGATCATGACCAAAGCAGACAAGACCAAACAGAAAGACAGGGTTAAAGTCCAGAACCAGTGGCAAGATATTCTGAAGGTCAAACCGATCTGTACTTCCAGCAAAAGCGGCATGAACCGCACCAAGCTCTGGAAGCTGCTGGACCTGACCGCAATGCCTGAACTGGCTGACCAGATCGAACCAACCGGATTAGAAGAATCGCCTGAAGAGTAGATATTACAACTGATCAAGGCCCCTGTAAGCATATAGGGGCCTTGATTTTGACTGGAATTGGTCAGCCTCCCAGAGACTGCGTGATCAAATCGTACTCACCGGGCATAAAATCCCACATTCCCCGCAGCGCAGGATACTCAAGGGCTTCGTCGAGAAGATCCAGAAACTTATTGCGGTCCATTTCTTCAGCACCCAGAGATTTTAAATGATCGGTAGGCTGCTGGCAGTCTACAAAATGAAATTCCCGGTTATTCAGGAACTGCACCAGATAGGAAAACCCTATCTTGGAAGCGTCCGGTTCAAGAAAAAACATGGACTCACCGGAAAAGACCTTCCCCAGAGAGACTCCATAAAGCCCTCCGGCAAGCTTACCCTCACTGTTCCAGACTTCTACGCTATGGGCGAATCCCAGCCTGTGAAGCTTTTCATAAGCCCTGATCATATCGCGAACAATCCATGTTCCGGACTGTCCTGGACGAAACTTTGCAGCACAGTTGGCAATCACATCGTCAAAAGCCTTATCAAGGGTTACTGTATACTCACGGCGTCTTATCTTGCGCTTAACCCGGCGGGAAATGTAAAGATTATCAAAAAAAAGCACCAATCTGGGATTAAGTGACCACCACAATATGGGCGAATTGTCATCATACCAGGGAAATATGCCTGACGCATAGGCCGTGAGCAGTCTCTCCGGGCTGAGATCGCCCCCCACCGCCAGCAGACCATCCGGTTCAGCTTCATCAGGATGAGGAAAAATGGGGTCCTCTATCAATCTGTAAACTACCATACGATTCCTTTTTTAAAGACTGATACTGAATAATAAACGAACGGCGGATTTAATCAACCGGAAGGAACGCATTTATAGATAGAACAAGAATATTTCGGAATAGATACCGGAGTCTGCAGTTGAAAAACACATGATGCCGGGAGAAACAAAACCCAGCATGTCAGACGATTTTTCCAGCTAAAAAACGGGGAAGAAAACCATAATTACTTAAGGCTCCCCTCCCCGATCATTGGAATCGATTTACTTGCCAAGAGGTTTGAACTTGAAACTCAGAACCTCTTCGTCCTTCTTCTTGTCGGTTTTAGTGGAAACATTTACAGTCCCACCCTTTACCAGCTTGCCGAAAAGAATCTCATCAGCAATTTCATCCTTAATGGATGTCTGGATCAGGCGGGCCATGGGACGTGCACCGTAAGCAGGATCGTGCCCCTTTTCAGCCAGCCAGTGTCTGGCCTTCTTGTCGAGCTCCACCGTTATCTTGTTATCAAGTAACTGACCGTTGAGTTCCTTGATGAACTTCTCAACGATCATTTCCATTACTTCAAGCTTCAGGGAATTAAACGGAACAATGGCGTCAAGCCTGTTGCGAAATTCAGGGCTGAAAATCTTTTCAACAGCCTTGAGTCCCCGATCCTTGTCCTCTCCACCCTTTACACTGGAGCCGAACCCGATTCCTCCCTTGACCATCTCCCGCGCTCCGGCGTTGGATGTCATGAGCAGAACGACATGACGGAAATCTGCCTTGCGCCCGTTGTTATCGGTCAGGGTCGCGTAGTCCATCACCTGCAGCAGGATGTTGAATACATCTGGGTGCGCCTTCTCGATTTCGTCAAAAAGAATTACGCAGTGCGGATTCTTACGCACTCCCTCGGTCAGCAGGCCTCCCTGATCAAAACCGACGTATCCCGGAGGAGCACCTATCAGACGGGCCACAGCATGCTTTTCCATATATTCACTCATGTCAAAACGCATGAAATGAACACCCATTGTACTGGCAAGCTGTCGGGCAAGTTCGGTTTTACCGACCCCGGTAGGTCCGGTCAGCAGGAAAGAACCGGTAGGCCGACCGACCTGCTTCATGCCTGCCCGGGACCGCAGGATAGCCTTGGTTATAATATCAACAGCCTCGTCCTGTCCGAATACAACGCCCTTGAGGTTCTGATCCAGCTCCTGAAGGCGGGTTCGGTCAGACATGGTTATGCGCCTGGCCGGAATGCGGGCCATTTTTGAAATAACCTTTTCAACATCAGACACAAGAATGCGGTCGCCCTTGCGCTTACGCTGGCTGAGCCCGTAATAAGCCCCGGCCTCATCGATAACGTCGATGGCCTTGTCGGGCAGGAAACGCTCATTGATGTGGCGGGCCGAAAGTTCGGCAGCAGCCTTGAGAGCCGAAGGCGAATAGACCACATTATGATGTTCTTCGTAATATGGTTTGAGTCCCCGCAGAATTTCGATGGTTTCATCCACAGAAGGCTCGGTTATGTCGATTTTCTGGAACCGGCGGGAAAGCGCACGGTCCTTTTCAAAGTGATTCTTATATTCCTCATAGGTAGTGGCGCCTATGCAGCGAATTTCCCCAGAGGCGAGAAACGGCTTGAGAATATTGGATGCATCCATTGATCCGCCGCTGACAGCTCCGGCGCCAACGATCGTGTGAATTTCATCCACAAAGAGGATAGCCCCTGCCTTGTGCTTAAGCTGGGCCAGAACACCTTTGAGCCGAGATTCAAAATCTCCGCGATACTTGGTTCCGGCAAGCAGGGCTCCCATATCCAGTGCATAAATATCAACATTATCGAAGGATGCGGGGATATTACCCTTGGTAATAGCCAGCGCGAGACCTTCTGCCATTGCGGTTTTACCCACCCCGGGATCACCAACGAAAATGGGATTGTTCTTACGCCGGCGCGCAAGAACCTGAAGGGTGCGTTCGATCTCATCATCACGCCCGATGAGCGGGTCGATCTTACCGTCACGCGCCTTCTGGGTAAGGTTGGTGGTGAACTCCTCCAACGGGGATTTCTTTTCGTCCTTACCTGCTCCTGGCTTCTGCTCAATTCCGGGTCCACCCGGGGTACTAGTTCCCGGCCTTGGGCTGGGGCTTATATCCAGGCCTTCCGCCCAATCCCCTTCGCTTATGGCATGTGAAATATATTCAAGAATATCAAGACGTGAAATATCATGTGTTTTTAGGAAATAGACCGCATATGAGTCCTCTTCCTCAAACATGGCTGCAATCACGTCACCGACTTCCACGAGATCCTTTCCGGCTGCCTTTTTCTGCCAGATGGCCCGCTGAAGCACACGCCTCACCCCAAGTGTCTGAATAACTTCAGTATCAACGCCGCTGGGGAGAGGCTCAAGGTTTTCGTCAAAAAAACGTTCGAGCTGACTTTTAAGTCTGTTGAGTTCGGCACCGCACCCGGCAACGATGTCTGCGCCGACTTCTTCCTGAATTATCGCATAAAGCAGGTGTTCAAGAGTGAGAAACTCGTGATTCCTGAGCCTGACTTCGTTAACCGCAGAAGTCAGAGCTTTTTCCAATGCTTTACTGAGCATACTAGACCTCTTCGATTGTGCATTTCAGCGGATAGCCTGCCTGCTTTGCAAGCTGCCTGACCATTTCAACGCGTGTTTCAGCAACTTCTGCCGTATAAACTCCACACACTCCGACCCCCTCATTGTGGACCTTGAGCATAATAGCCGTGGATTCCTCTTCAGTTTTTCTGAAAACCTGCATCAGTATGGCTACAACGAACTCCATGGAAGTATAATCATCATTATGGAGGAGAACACGAAACTTCCGGGGTTCTTTAAGCTTATCCTCCAGCAGGACATCAGATTCAAATTCTTCTTTATATTCAGGCATTTTTTAAATTTTGTTTATTATTTACAGTTTGATTTTATTAAAGAATAAGTACAATTTACCCACCTGTCGAGGAAGAATTGCCTGTTTTTAAGCTTAGACTTTCTCTAAATAGCCCAACACTACAATTCTTTTTAAAGTAGAGCTTTAGCTTCCTCAGGCCTGAAAACAAAATTTTCATCTGCGGGTAATCCATTAACCAGTCTGAATTCCCGGTTCAACTCGTGATAAGTCTTCTTGCAGGAATCCTTTTCGGCCAACCCGAGCGATGCAGCACAGGACAATATTTTGTCCTCACTACCCTCTATTTCAATAAACGGGCCGAACGGAAGGAGGTCCAGACAGACATGACACCCCTTAAATTCCCATTCCTCACGGATCTTTTCATATTTGAATACAGGATGGTATCCAAGCACCTGCAAAGCAGCCACTGTTTCGTCGAAACTTGAAACTTCCGTTTCATGCTCCACATAAACCTTAGCCTTACCTTCGCTGACCAGGGCTGGAATCCGCTTCACGGTCATAGTTACCCTGTCTGCCTGACGGACACGCAACAGAGCAGACCTTTTGAACAAAGTCCGCCCCGGATCATCAAGAACCAAGTTCCTTTCATAATGCCGGGAAAGCTTATGTCCACCCTGCCTGTCCATGATTTCCCTGCATCCGTCCAGGTCTGCATTCACATATTTCAGCTCGGTTTCAAGCGCCATTTATCTTTTCTCTCTTGAGTTGAAGTGGTACCGTAATTTAAATGATCTACATAAAAGGATTAAAAAAATGCAGAAATATTTTTACATCGCGGCCGGAGGAGCCACAGGAACACTCTGCCGGTATCTGGTTTCTGGTGCCGTTCAAAAAATGGTAGACTCCCCATTCCCGGCAGGGACATGTGCGGTCAATATGATGGGATGCCTGCTTTTCGGCCTTGTTACCGGTCTGTTTGAAGACAGGCTGGGACTCCCCCCGGAAATGCGTCTCATGATTCTTACCGGATTCATGGGGGCATTTACAACCTTTTCCACATATATGTTTGAAACCACAACACTGCTGAAATCCGGCAACTGGCCCATGGCTGCCCTTAATGTTGGCGGACAGACCGCACTCGGATTTGTTTGCGTAATAGCAGGTCTGGCGCTTGGCCGCCTTATAGTAGCCTGATCCATCTGAAAGCAATGGAGTATAATATGACCCTACCTGAAAAAGCCGTAAGACTCAAAATATATACTGGTGAAGAAAACCGCATCAGGCACAGACCGCTATATGAAGTAATCGTGGAAGAAGCACGCCACCAAGGTCTAGCCGGAGCTTCGGTATACCGCGGAGTAATGGGCTATGGCGAAAACAGCCAGGTTCGTACAACCTCCATACTGAGACTGTCCGAAGACCTGCCACTTATCATCGAAATTGTTGACCGCGCTGATAAGATAGAAAAATTCAAGGAATTTCTGAAAGAGAACATGACCGAAGGTTTGGTTACCACTGACGAAGTCGAAGTTATCCTGCATATCCATAACAAAGGGCAGAAATAATAAAAGAAATTCCCCGGCAGGCCTGCTTGCAGCCAGCCGGGGAATTTAAGTTTAAATAAATGCCTGATTCAAATCGGGAGAACTATCTCTTGCACCGGGAGTTATATGCCTTTGCCAGCCCACCCCCAGATGTCTCACGGTAAAGGCTGGGGAGGTCATGACCGGTTTCGCGCATTACCGCCACAACCTCATCAAAAGGAATGCGATGGGTTCCATCCGACAGGATGGACATCTGTGCACGGGCTAGGGCTCTGGTCGCGGCGCAGGCATTACGCTCAATGCAGGGAATCTGCACCAGACCGTCCACAGGATCACAGGTAAGGCCAAGATGATGTTCAAGGCCCATCTCCGCAGCATACTCAATCTGCCGCAGGGTTCCGCCCATAAGCTGGGTTGCCGCTGCTGATGCCATGGCACATGCTGACCCGACCTCGCCCTGACAGCCCACTTCTGCACCTGAAATTGAGGCATTGGTCTTGATCACATTTCCAAAAAGACCGGCAGTGGCCAGAGCGCGGATTATGTCGTTTTCCTTGAGGTCATGTATTCTCTGAAGATATTTAAGAACGGCAGGAACAATACCACAAGACCCGCAAGTGGGGGCTGTAACGATTTTTCCTCCTGCTGCATTTTCTTCCGATACGGCAAGGGCATACGCAGTGGTCATGCCGGTAAACTGCATATCAGCCCCGGCAAGACGGGTACGGCGGTAATATGATTTGGCCTGACGGCGCAATCCTATGGACCCGGGCAGGACACCTTCTGCATCAAGTCCACGCTCAAGGGACGCATCCATGACCTGCCATATTTCACGCAGGAAATCCCATATTTCAGAACCCTCGCACTTAACAACATACTCCCAGTAAGTAATGCCCTTCTCTTCACAGTGAGCCATAATGTCAGCAATTGTGCTGAGAGAATAAACAACACCGGCACTCAAGGCAGGTGCTCCTTCTTCACGAATGGCACCTCCGCCGACACTGTATACCTTCCATGAATCGGAAATCCCGCCATCTGCATCCAGGGCCTCGAAATACATGCCGTTGGGATGCTCAGGCATCTTCTCTTCCGCCTTCCAGATAAGCTCAGTGCGTTCTTCTCCAAGAACACTCAGCACAGCCCAGTCAGTCAAATGCCCTTTGCCGGTAGCAGCAAGGCTTTCAAACAGGGTTACCCTAAAACTCGGCGCATCAGGATTTTTTTTAAGAAATTTTTCTGCAGCAAATTTGGGTCCCATTGTATGGCTTGATGAAGGCCCGACCCCGATTCTATATAGCTCCCTTAACGACTCCATAATAAACACCTATACCCTTTCTCTGTTATCACCCGTAAAACACAACCTAGACCCATTAATATTACGAGTTGAACAAAAAATACAGCATATTTTTCTTATGTCGAAAAAATACAATAATTACGATCAACAATAACGCGCTTTGCCGAGACCTCGTCAGACATGTAAGCCTAAAACAAAAAAAGCCGGAACCGCAAATGCGATTCCGGCTTAATACCTTGAAAATTTATTAAACAAGGCCTTCCGGCAAACTCTCGACAAAATCTCTGATCTGGTCACGAACTTTTCGGTAGCAACCAAGCTGTTCTTCCTCAGACGCTCCTGCTTCCGCCATCTCTCTGGCCATCCGCGGGGGATCATCAAACCCGACGTGAATAACTTTGCATCCTCCGGGGAAAAATGGACATGTTTCATGTGCATGATCACAGACGGTCACAACTATATCAATTGGAACATCTCGGAACTCATCTATATGAGTTGAGGAGTGTCCTGAAATATCAACACCCGCCTCAGACATAACTTTTACAGCATTGGGGTTAAGCCCGTGAGTCTCTATCCCGGCAGAATATACATTGATCAGATCTCCTTTCAAATGCCGGGTCCACCCTTCAGCCATCTGGCTGCGACAGGAATTTCCTGTACATAAAAACAATAAATTCAGCTTATCACTCATATAAAATCCGTAAAGGCATTACATAGTTCATACACTAAGTACTTGCATACTTTGCCAAACGGAAAAATCAATATTTCAGCAAAATCCTTGAGTCAAGGACACATTCAGGATGTAACACAATCGTAAGATTAAGAAGGGCAGGAGCTGTCTTCCTGCCCCGCCACTAGAAAACATACAAAGACCAGCAGAAATCACGGAACAAACTCACTCTGCTGTCTGATCTTGTAAGGAAGCCGGATTCGCCACCGTTCAAGCTCAGACTTGCTGAAGACAAAACGCCCCTGCTCCGGAATAACAGGCCGCAGACTTTGAACCGGTGTTCCATGGAGAATCTTGAGGACCAGACGCCCTGCCGCTGCCCCCTGCTCTTCCCCGCTGATAACCATTCCACCAATGGCCTTTTCTTTTCCCACACTCATTCTCCAGAAGGCAAACAACGGGACAGGAGTATTGGCTGAGGTCCAGTCCAAAACCTCCTCGCTGTCGATATATTTGCCGTCTTCAAAAACACGATGGTACAATCCGATGACAATGGCCTTATATCCGGTCTTCACCGAATCAAGAACCGTCTTTTTCCATTCGCTGTAACTTGAAATCAGTTTGATGTCAGTCGTCACCCCGCTGATTTCCATGCTGTCATGACTATAGAACACAGACTTTTTGAATGCAGTTGTTGTCGTACTCTCATCAAGTAATATAAGAATTTTTCCATCCTTATTTACTTGTAGCAGTTCTTTTATATATTTGATTGTGCGCTTATATAATGGGCGCTCCAGAACGCCGGTAATATTTTTATTTAGCGTGATATAATTTCTGGGATTTTCATTCACCCCCATGTATACCACCGGAGTCTCGGTCCCCATAAACTTTGGTCCCAGATATTTGAGGGCGTTATCGTCGGACAAAACAACAACAGCAGGTTTTACCTCAAGATACCTGTTCCATGCCAGCTCAGCCTGTTCCGTATATTTTTCTTCAGGAGTACGCTTGGTATCCATTTGAAAAGTTACTAATTCAGCTTCATTTTTCAGCACAGACTCAAGTCCGGAAATCATTTCCTTATCCCACAAGTATTCGGAATGATAACTTTCAACCAGTAACACCCTGAAGGATGCATGTGCAACGGAAGGCACAGCCAAAAGAATCATCGTGAGAACAAGAAGCGCATATCGGGGCATGGTTACCTTCTTCTTTTTCCTTACTAACTCACAACCCAAACAGTACAATCCACAGCTGACTGGACAACCTTGGTTGAGACCGAACCGAACAGAAATTCTTCGGCTTTGCTCACACCGCGCCGGCCGATAACAATCGTCCCGAAACCACGTTCCTCCCTGATCCTCAGAATATCCATTCCTATACTGCGCCCGGTAGAACAGATATCCTTATCATGAAAAGGCGATTTGCAGCTGGCAAAATATTCCACGGAAATCTCTTCCTGCGGAACACCCATATCCACAAGCTTATCGCGAGCTTCTTCAAGCTTCTGCCGAATATCCCGCTCAGTATCTCCACATTTATTTTTCCATGATTCATCATCAGGAAACAGATCCTTATCCGGTAACCTTTCCACATAAAGAAGACAAATTTCGCTCCCAGAACAATTCCGTGCTATTTCACCAACGTATTCAACAGCCTTGAATGAGTTATCTGAACCGTCAAAAGCAATCAGCACCTTCATACATTCCATTGTGCTAACCTCCTCGTTGTAATAAACACCCAGACTAGAGTCCCCTAATCTCCTTAAGACACTTATTCATATCCACCATTAGCTCATCAACGGATTCGTAAAAAACAGAACTTGATGATGAAAAATGCATCAGAATATTATTTAAAGAAGATGGTATATATTCATAAATTTTTCGCAGATTCACCACCCTGTTTCCAATGACAACCGAGTAGTCACCAGCCCCGATAACTGAAAGTACAGCCGGATCTACCCCATGCTCACGCAGTGTCTGCGGCGTGAGGTTGGCTTTTCCCGCAAGATAAATGAGAATACTTCCCAACCCGAAAATATCGAGTCCGAAAGGATTCTCATAAAGATCAAAAGCATAATCGAAATCAATCCAGCGGTAATTTCCAGTTTCACTTTCCACCCACAAATGGTCACGGCGGACATCTCCGTGCTTTTCATCGTTGTCATGCAAAAACTTTATTGCAGCACAGGAATCAATATATTTCTCAAATATGTCCGGGAAATACTCATAAAAGTATGTCCGATGATCCACCGGAATATCATGAACCACAACATCAAGGCGCTTACCGCGGATAACGTCAAGAACCCTCACATTGTTCCCAACGATGTCGTCGTTTGAATACCCCTGCATGAACCTCATGTCCCCACGGACAAGATCAAGTATCCTTGCCTCCTTGCGGGGACTTCTGAAACACTGAATCTTGAACGGGCCGATATTCATGGGAAACTTTTCGTAAAACACCAGCTTGATAATCTTCGGCTCATTGGTTTCAAGATGCCGACATCTTTTAACCCAGTACTTTGGATCAGCGAGGCCGAAACGTCTTTCCTGTTCATTCTTCAATACCAGAAAATGCTCGTCGCCAACCTTGATCAAATCCCCGTAATCCATATTCATGAACTCGGTTGTATCGGTATAAACACTCCCAAACCGAGATATACTGTAATCAGGCAGAAACTTTTTGATCAGCTCACGTACTTCACTGCTCATGTCGCCCCCGATGTTCAATTTATTATCAAAGCCAACCGGTATTTTTCACCTCAAACATAGCACACACACAAATATATTGAAAGCACAACACGCCCCGGACTGACAAAACAAAAGAATTCAGCTTAAACCGACTACCGTTTTCACACGCTTCAGCAAACTTGCCTGTTATCTGTTTGTGACGTATATTAAAAATTTATGCTTCAACCATTTTTTTAACCTGTCAGAAACAGAGGATTCTTTGACCTCCACTAAATTTTCACTTGCCGAACTGGGCTGGAAAGAAGTCTTTGAAAAACAGTTATCCAGCAAAGATATAAAACATCTGATCCCAGCAAGGGTAACCATCACTCACCGTGGCCATGTTGTTGTTAATACAGGCCATGAAGAACATTTGCTTCAGATTGCTGAAAAAGGTGTGGGCAGCCTAAACGAACAACCCACTGTCGGTGACTGGCTTCTGCTTGACCGCGAAACCATGACACCTGAAAGGGTTCTGGACCGGACAAGTCTGCTGCAACGCATGGCACCGGGGCAAGAAGTAAAACTTCAACCCATCGCTGCGAATATTGACACCTTGTTCATTGTTTCGTCCTGCAACGAAGAGTTCAACCTTAATCGCATCGAAAGGTACATCTGTCTGGCCCTGGAAGCCGGAATCGAATTCGTGCTCGTTCTGACCAAAGAAGACCTGACAGGGGAAGCGGATGAATACCGCAGGCAGGCAGAAGAACTTTTCCCCGACATTGAAATCCTGACTATCAACGGCAAAGACACGGAAAGTGTAAGAGTCCTCCACAAATGGTTTCGTCAGGGAGAAACAGTTGTTCTTCTGGGATCTTCCGGAGTCGGCAAAACAACCCTGCTCAATACGGTCAACGGTACTGAAAAGAAGAAAACCGGGGCCATCCGCGAAGGCGACAGCAAAGGACGCCATACAACTACGACCCGTTCCCTGCACGTCATGCCTTCAGGGGCAATACTTGTGGATGTGCCCGGGATACGGGAACTACAGCTTCACGACTGCATGTCCGGAATCAACAAGACTTTCCATGAAGTTGCCAGAGCCGAAGAAATGTGCCGCTTTGCCGACTGCAGCCACAACCGCGAACCGGGATGCGCTGTACGTGAAGGTCTTGAGGCTGGATCAATTGATCCGCGAAGGCTGGAGAACTACCTGAAGCTGAAGGAAGAAGCCGAAAAAAATCGAGAGGAAATAGCCGAAAAAACCCGGCGCAAGGACGGTAAAAAGAAGAAATATTCCCGTAAGTGGAAAAAATAAAAATCCGGCGGTCCTGTAAGAGCCGCCGGATTTTCTTTACTTACGCCAAAACTCCGGAACACAAAGCACAATAACCGTATATATTTCCAGCCGCCCCAGCAACATGCTGAAGATCAGAGCCCACTTCCCGATGTCAGGTATGTGGGCATAGTTATCAGTAGGACCTACACTTCCAATACCGGGACCTATGTTTCCGATACAGGCCAAAGAAGCCGCAAAGGACGATACCACATCAACTCCGGTTGCGGCGACGATCAGTCCGCAGAGAACAAAAAGACCCAGCCAGAGCACACAGAATCCGAGAATATCGTTCATGGTCTCCGGCTGAACTACAGTCTTGCCCAGCTTGACCCTGTTTACCGAACGGGGATGAATAATACGGAATACTTCCTGATACGCCTGCTTGAAAAGAAGCATGATACGTAAGTGCTTCATGCCTCCACTTGTAGACCCAGCACACCCGCCCAGAAACATGCAAAGAAGCAGCAGCCCCTGCGCCACGGCAGGCCAGATTTCGTAATCGGCAGTGGCAAATCCGGTCGTACTGATAATTGAGGCAACCTGAAAAGAAGTATACCTGAAAGCATCGGAAAAAGAATCATAATCTGTGGCCGAGTACACCGAAATGGTAATCACGGCTGTAATCACCAGAGTTATCACTCCAAAAAAGCGAAATTCCGGATCTCGCCACATAAGTAACGGACGGCCCTTGATCATCTGGTAATGTAAGCTGAAATTAACCGCCGCGATAAGCATGAATGCGGTAATTACGTAATCGATATAAGCACTCTGGAAGTAGGCAACAGATGAATTCTTGGTGGAGAAACCGCCGGTAGCCAGTGTACCGAAAGTGTGGCACAGAGAATCGAAAAGATCCATTCCGCCCAGCATGAGCAGCCCGGCCTCAATAGCGGAAAAAAGGACGTAAACCTTCCAAAGAACCAGAGCGGTATCCTTGATGCGCGGCTTAAGCTTATCCGGGACAGGACCGGGAACTTCTGCCTTGTAAAGCTGCATGCCCCCTACTCCCAGGAAAGGCAGGATAGCCAGCGAGAGTACGATTATCCCCATCCCTCCAAGCCAGTGGGTCAGGCTGCGCCAGAACAGAATCCCTTTGGAATTACGTTCAATGTCGGTCATCACCGAAGCACCGGTGGTGGTAAAGCCCGAAAGAGACTCGAAAAAGCAGTCAACGTAACCGGGAAAAACCTCCCCGAAATAGAATGGCAGGCTACCGAAAAATCCGGCCGCAACCCAGCCTAGAGCCACGATCGCCATTCCTTCACGATGACTTAGTCCCTTATTCCCTTCCCTATCCCTGAATGCAAAGAATAGAGCCAACCCGATAACAGTGGTAAATAGGGTGGATTCGATAAGGGGAACGATCCCGTCATCCTGATAATAAAGAGAGAAACCAAGCGGAAACAGCATAGTAAGCCCCACACAGATAGTCAGGGCTCCAATTATGTGCAGAACAACTTTCCAACGCATTAATACAGCTCCAACTTGGTGGTCAGGGCTTTCTCGATCTTGGGAATATTCTTGTGTGTGGAGATGATCAGCAGCCGGTCATTGGGTTCTATAACAGTTACACCGGAGGGGATAATAACTTCATCACCACGCTGAAAACACAGAATCAGCGTTCCCTTCGGAAGATTCAGATCCATAATGGGCTTGCCAACAATACCCGAATTTTCCTGAGCGATGGCTTCAAGAGCTTCCGCTTCCTCCCCTTTGATGGAAACGGCGGAAATGACCTTACCCTGCCTTACAAAATGAAGAATTGAGTTGATGGCGGAAAGGCGCGGACAGACCAGATGATCGATGCCGATGGGTTGAATTAGCGGTATGTAAGCAAAATTATTAATTCTGGTAATGGTCTTGCGAGCTCCAAGGTTCTTGGCCAGCAGACAGGAGAGAATGTTCATCTCTTCATCCCCGGTAACGGAAATGACCATATCCAGCTCCCCGACATTCTCTTCCTTGAGGAGGTCCTGATCGGTTCCGTCACCATGAAGCACGATGACACTGTCCAGCTTTTCGGAAAGATCGGCACACCGATCAGGATCGTGGTCCAGCAGACGGGTATGGCATTTCATCTTGTCCAGAGCCTGAGCAAGCAGGAAGCCGACATTTCCTCCTCCGACAATCAGCACTTTGCGGATGGGATCGGAAAGGATTCCTGCACGTTTGAGCAGCTTATCCTGCTGATCTCGGATGCAGGTGAAATATACAATGTCTCCCTTTTCAATAGTATCCAGACCACCGGGGATAATCAGCCGGTCATCACGAACAAGGGCGGCGATAACAACATCCACATCGCCAAGATGTTCACGGACGTTCATGAGGGTGACCCCTGCCAACGGGCTGTCATCGGGAAGCTTTACCCCGATCAGACGGACCTTACCGCCGACAAAGTCATTGATTTCAACGGCGCCTGGCACACTCATAACCCTGAGTATGGACTCGACAACCTCTTCATCCGGGTTGATGATGGTGTCAATACGCAGGTCGCCTTCGGAAAACATGTGGGAATACTTAGTGTAATCCTCGTTTCGAATGCGGGCCAGCTTGATGATGTCAGGAGAAATACGATTGGCAAGAAAAGTGGCGATCAGGTTGATTTCATCCTTGTCTGTAACAGCCAGCAGAATATCGGCTTCGCTGATCCCTGCTTTCTCCAGAATTTCAGGACTCGCACCGGACCCCTGTATTGTCTGAACATCCAGTTGGTCTGAGACCTTGCTGAGAGCCTGTACATTTTTATCAATTACAACAACATCTTTGCTTTCCCCGGAAAGACGTCTGGCCACGTTGAACCCGACTTCCCCGGCCCCTACAATTATAACCCTCAAAAGCTACTCCTTGTGCACGACACACCAGATACAGAAGAATTGAAAAGTGCAGTTGAAATCAGCAGTTGCTAATAACTTGATAGCTGAATTCCGGCAACATTGCCACTCACTTCTGGATTGAAAAACCACTCTGTGCTGATGCCAGGATAATACTTTAGTTACTAAATCCGACGGCCTTTTAATCGCCTTCAAAAAAATCATACAAACAAAAAAAGCCCGTCGCAGTATGCGACGGGCTGGATCGTCTTGTAAAGAAAATTAATCTTTTAAGACACTAAGCCATCTTGTTGACAGCTGCGTGAAGGCGGGAAATCCGGCGTGCAGCAGCACGGGAGTGGATAACCTTTTTGGTGGCTGCTCTGTCGAGAACAGAGGTAGCCTTGCGCAGAGCGGATGCTGCGAGATCGGAATCGTTAGCTTCAACAGCTGCACGAACTTCTTTAACAACGTTTTTGATGCGGGTGCGCATCATGGTGTTACGTTCGTTACGCTTAACGCTCTGACGGTGCCTTTTGAGTGCGGACTTATGATTCGCCAAGGTATTTCTCCTTAAAATTAAATTTCTATTTTTTTAACCCGCTTAGACGGGATTGTGTACAAACGAAGAGTGTCTTTAACCAAGAACACCCACAACTGTCAAGACTGGATAACATTTTTAATCGCAAAAAAACACAAAAAATGCATTTTTATACTCTGCGCAGCAAAGCAGGATGAATTAAACCTGCAGAGCCCCAAAATCAGCCAGCCTGGAAAGCCTGTCGACGAGCGCCTTGAGCAAATTGAGGCGGTTCATCCTGAGGCCCTTGTCTTCGCAGATGACCATGACGTTGTCGAAGAAATCGTCAACAAAAGGTCTCAGTTCGCCGAGGATTGCGAACAGTTTTGCGAATTCACCATTACTCCAGAGTTCTTCGAAGCGGTCTGCAGTTTCATCGAGCTTTTCAGCAAGCTTGATTTCCTGCGGCTCAACCAGACGGTCTGCTTCGAAACCGCCGGTAAGCTCGACGCCTTCGTCGCTTCCCTGTTTCTTGATGATGTTGGCTGCACGTTTGAAAGTCAGAACAGACTGTTCAAAACCGTCAGCCTTGGCAAATTCGGCCAGAGCCTCGACCCTTGACTTGAGTGCGGTAACATCACGGAACCCGGCACCGAGAGCTGCATCAACAACCCTTGTGTCAAAGCCCTGTCCAGTGAAGTATGCACGGAGTCGGCTGGCAATGAATTCACCAAGTTTCTCAATCACTTCAGACTTGGAGAGTTTCCATTTGATGTCAGTGGAGTAACCTTTGAAGGCCATCTCCATGAGTTCAATGATGTCAATTCTCAAGTCGTAATCTATAATCATGCGCACAATGCCCAGAGCGGCGCGCCGCAGCGCGTAGGCATCGTTTGCGCCAGTGGGGATTTTGTTAAGGCCGAAGCAGCCGACGAGAGTGTCGGCCTTGTCAGCCATGGAAACAATCGCACCGCCAAGAGTGGAGGGCACCGGAGTTTCCGGACCGGCAGGAAGGTACTGCTCTGCAATCGCCTTGCAAATGACGTCTTCCTCTCCGCACTTGGAGGCGTAGATACCGCCCATGATGCCCTGCAGGCTGTCGAACTCGTAAACCATTTCGGAAACAAGGTCGGCCTTGGCAAGACGACCGGCACGGGCCATTTCGGTCTGGAGAGAGCTGTCAACCTTGGCAGCGATACGGGCTGCAAGTCTTTCCATACGGCGGGACTTGTCGCCCATTGAGCCCAAAGGACCGAGGAATACAACGTTATCAAGTTTGTCGAGCCAGGTGTCGAAATCGGTCTTGAGGTCATTCTTCCAGAAGAAACGAGCATCTTCAAGTCTGGCACGGAGAACTTTCTCCCAGCCCTTGCGAACCAGTTCCACATCCGTGGGAACAAGGTTCAGGGTGCACAGAAAGTGCGGAAGCAGTTCACCGTTTCCATTCTGTATACCGAAACACTTCTGGTGACTTTCCATGCTGGTCAGCAGAACTTCTTTAGGAAGTTCAAGGAAAGAATTGTCGAAGTTACCAATTATAGGCACAGGCAACTCTACGAGGTTGCTGACTTCCTGCAGCAGGTAATCCTTCCAGACCACCGAACCGTTAAGATCGGAAGCGAGCCTGTCACCTTCAGAACGCACGAAATCACCTCGTTCAACAGGCGAAATGATAACGGAACATTTATCCTTGATGGTGGAAAAATAATCGTCGGCGGAAGCAACTTCCCACGGTCCAGCACCCATGACGCGGTGGCCGTAGGTCATACGTCCGGAGAGAAGCCCGGCCATGTCGAATTCGACTACGTCAGAACCGTAAAGGCAGAGCATCCAGCGTAGCGGACGACCGAAAGCAAAATCAAGATCGCCCCACTTCATCTTCTTTGGGAAGCTGAGTTTCTTGATGGCATCGGCACACAGTGCGGGCAGAATGGAAATGGTATCCCCGCCGCCTACGGTTTTCTTCGCCGCAAGATACTCGCCCTTGTCGGTTTCAACCTTGTAAATGGCGTCAAGTTCGATACCCTGGGATTTGGCAAAACCTTCAAGAGCCTTGGTGGGATTGCCGTTCGCATCATAAGCGATTCTTGCCGGAGGACCGGACACTTCCTCCTCAACCATGCGCTGTTTCTGCGCCATATCCTTAACGTGAACAGTGAGCCTGCGCGGAGTGGCAAAAGCTTCCACCTGATCGAAATCGATCATGTTTTCGGCAAGCAGGCTGCTGAATATATCCTTGATGTCGATGCCCAGACGGGGAACAAAGCGGGCGGGCATCTCCTCAATTCCAATCTCGAGTATAAAATCGGCCATTTCAGTATCCGTTTTTTAATCGTTGTTAAGCATGGGATAATTCATATCCTCACGTTCCTGAGCATAAAGCCTTGCGGCTGAGGAAGCGAGGTTGCGGACTCTGCCTATGTAGGATGCGCGCTCGGTGATAGAAATTGCTCCGCGGGCATCAAGAAGGTTGAAGGTGTGAGAACACTTGAGGCAGTAGTCATATGCCGGACGGGGCAGACCTTCTTCGCACAGCCTTTTACTCTCCGCTTCATACTTGTTGAAAAGGTCCAGCAACATGGCGGCATCGCTCAGTTCAAAGTTGTACTTGGACTGCTCAACTTCATTCTGATGGTAAATCTGACCATAGGTTACTTTGTCATTCCATTTAAGGTCGTAGACGGACTCTACACCCTGCAGGTACATGCACAGACGTTCCAGACCATAAGTCAGCTCAACGGATACGGGCTTGAGGTCAATTCCACCGACTTGCTGGAAATAAGTGAACTGGGTTACTTCCATACCGTTGAGCCACACTTCCCAACCAAGCCCCCAGGCACCCAGAGTAGGTGATTCCCAGTCGTCCTCAACAAAACGGATATCGTGTTCTTTGGCATCAATGCCCAGAACTTCAAGGCTCTTGAGATAGAGATCCTGTACGTTGTCCGGTGAAGGCTTCAGGATTACCTGAAACTGAAAATAGTGCTGCAGACGGTTGGGGTTTTCCCCGTAACGCCCGTCAGTGGGACGGCGGGAAGGCTCAACGTAAGCGGTATTCCACGGTTCGGGGCCGATTACCCGGAAAAAAGTTGAGGGGTTGAATGTACCCGCTCCGACCTCAATATCAAGAGGCTGTACAATGCAGCATCCGTAGTCAGACCAAAAGTCCTGCAGTTTAAGAATAACATCTTGAAAATTCATTTATTTTCCTCTCGTCTAGAAAAAAACAAAACCATCTATCAAATCATTTTCCGAATTATTCGCGCTGTATAAAAACCGGAAAATGTGCGCTTCGGGAACAAAATATACAGATACTTACGCTCAGCTTCCAGAGTCTTCTCCTGAACGGCTGAGACATTGACCTGTAAACTATCTCTGCCAGCATCAGACAGAGCAAAATTCATATCTTCCTGTAACCGTTTCCTTCCCAGACCAATCCTAGATGATAAGCCATGAAACGGTCCATGACCGAAAAACATTCCTGCCGGATCTCAGCCGGCAGCTTCAGGGATGTCCAGCTTGAAGGTCCGGTATCCTGAATCCAGGCCAAGGTCCGCACAGTTCCGGCACTGATTGTGTCCCCCCTGTGTCCATCGGCACAGTCAAGACAGGCTACTACGCCCTTTTCAATGTCAAAAACAACAGGACGGGAACTGAACAGAGGTTTGCCGCATTGAGAGCAAATTGTAAAGTCCGGATTGTATCCCTGCTCAAAAGCGACCTTGGCCCTGAAGAACAACGGGAAAAAATCATCCGGCTCAGCCTCTTCGATAACATCAAGCGTTTCAGTAAGAAGTTCGAAAACTCCCCGGCTGCCTTCGCGTTCCAGCACCGCTGCCTCAACAAATTTAAGGCAATTTGCTGCCAGCCCGATTTTCCGAATGTCGCTTCTTATTCCGGGATATGCCTTTATCAGGCTACCTTCCTGAAGGACCTGATAAGTTCCAACCCTGTTTGTCCCGATCTTGAACAGGACCTGCGAAAAAGGTTCAAAGCAACCCCCGAACCGCCTGCGGCTCCTGCTTCCGCCGAAGGCGAATGCATTCTGAACGCCCCTGCCGGACGAAAGAAACTTGACCCAAAGGTCATTTTCCTTAAATTTTCCGGTCCTGAGTATTACAACCTTTTCTGTGACTTCCATCTGCCGGAAAAATTATCCCTAACAGGTTATTGAAGAACGGAGCTCTGTATCAGTGATTCGAAAAATTCATCTTCTTACGAATGAAAACTACACTTCGATTTCGCACTGTTTTCGATCCTTTCATTTCACCATTTTTCAAGAACCTGTCTTTGCAATTAATTCAACTAACTTCTAAGGGCGAACGGGAAACTCAAGATTCACGACTTTCCCCTTAGAAGCGTCAAACTCAAAAGGCTTTCCATCGGAAAGAACATCAACCCCTCCGCCGTTGCCAAGCTTGAGCTTCAGATTCTCGCTGTACGGCAAGGACAGAGTGTCTCCTTCCTGCAACACGTATTCACTGCGTGTACCATCAGTAACAACTTCAAGCCAGCAGGCCTGTCCGGGCTTAGCCGTAACAACCACAACGTTGCCGGTTGCGGCAGGAACAGTAACTTCTGCGACAGGAGCAGGTTCCTGTTCAGGAGCTGCCGGAGTAGGCTCAACCTCAGCCTTGGAAGCTGCTTCCTGTTCTGCAGGAGCAGGTACTTCATTCTGATCGGCTTCCTTTACAGCAGCCGGTTCCAACGCTTTCTCTTCCGACCCTGAAGGTTCTACAGGAGCCTTACCAGACTCACTCTCGGAGACTATCGTTGCGGTTGCCGAGTCCTTTTTACCGAAATCGAGCAGCGAACTGTCATGAAGATAATAAACGAGTCCACCGACAATCCCTGCCAACAAAACAACAATCAAAATAATTCCAAGCGAACCCTTTTTGCCGGTATCAACATAAGTATCCTGTTGCGGCTGTTCTACCTGAAAAATATCCTCTCCATCAGAGCAGGCTGCCAGAAATCTCGAAAAATCATCACCGATTTCTTCTGCATTCAGCCCGAGAGCCTTGGCGTAATTCTTTATAAATCCTTTGGCATATACGGCATGGGGAAACTCTTTATGATCACCGTTTTCAAGTGCATTGATATTGACTCGGCTGATCTTGGTGATTTCCATAACCTGCTCAATTGTCAATCCCTGCCTTTGCCTTTCCGCTCTCAGTCGGGAACCAAGCTCTTTCAAATCCATAAGAACCTCTTGATATAAATCTGGCTGAACGCCCGGAAGGTCCCGGACGAATGATCGAAATACACGTCCACCGAAGGCTTTCGTGTCCGACTCCGCTACAGTTCTCCCCGAATTATTCTACTTAAGCTCAATAACGGCTTTTTCTCTGAGCTTTTTTATGAAATCAGCAAAAACATCATCCTGTTTCTGTCTGTAAAGCTTTTCAAAAATTTTGTCCTTGCTTTCCTCGTATGCTTCCTGCTCCACCGAAGCGTATGAATCCAGTTTAAGTAAGGCCTTGGAAGACTGAACATCAAACGGTTCACTTACTCCGCCGGGTTTAAGTCCCTGCAGGGCATCATGCCAGGTCTGGGCGAGATCATCCCATTTAAGCACACCAAGGTCTCCACCGCTTCCAGCTCCGGGACCAACGGTATACTTGTCCGCAGCTTCCTCAAAGGAGGTCTCGCCGCCAAGAATCTGCTGCCTGACCTGTTCGGCGGAGACGTTTTCCGGGAAAAGTATCAGCTTCAGATGAACATTCTTTGCCTGCTTGTCATCGGCAGTACGGGTACTATTCCATGCGGCCTTGATCTCATCATCGGTAACAACAACCTTGCTTTTGACCTTGTAGGACAAAAGCCTGTGCTGGCGGATATCGCTCTTCAATTTTTCCTTGAGTTCATCCAGATTCGTCTTCTGCAAAGCCAGGCGCTGCTCAAACTCTTCATCAGTCAGGTTGCTGCTTTCCTTGATGCTCTTGATCTCAGCATCCACATCCTGAGCAGTTACGTCAATTTTGAGTCTCGTGGCTTCCTGATCAATGATCATGTCATTGATCATGCGGTCAAGAATCTGGGACCTGATCTTCTTGATCTGTTCTTCTTCCACTGCGGACAGTTCCCTGCCCTTGAACTGCTTCATAATCGGAGCCATCTTGAGGTTCAGTTCATACATGGTAATTATGTCACCATTAACAACGGCAACGATGCCATCCACAGTTTTCTCTTCAGCACTGCCGATCTGGGCAGAAAAAAGGACCATCGCGGTCATCATCGCAGCAATAAGGCGCTTCAATTGAAATCTCCCGATAAATATATATTCCGGCAATTCGGACTTTGAGTCATGTGTCAGGGTTCAAAATGCTTACAAGCTCAGAACCGTCAAATACCTCTGACTAACTAAACTCTTTCACCCAACTATGCAAGGCACCACGCCCTCTTATCGGATTTACTGCTGACTTTCCTCCTGAACAGGATCCTCGGTTCTCTTCTTCTCAAGCTCCGGAAGCAATTCTTTGCTGATCTTTATTTTGGCTGTTTTCAATTCTTCATCCAGCCATTGTTCGAACTTATCTTTCAATTTACGCTCCAAGAGCACCTTCTCAACCTTGGGATAAGCCTGCAAAGGAGTGAGGAGAGTGGCCGGTTTCTTCTCGACCAGAATGAGGCAGAGAATTTCCTTATCCTGATTGATAATGGGGCTGGCCTTACCTGGCTCAAGAGTTTCTACAAACGGCTTCCATGAGGCAGGCATCTGTCCATCCCTTATCCAGACTTCACGCACCGAAACATTGCGAAGCTTTGTAGATATTTCTTCCGGACTGAGTCCTTCACGGTACAGCTCAACCCCTTTGAGGACCAGATCCTCGGCAAGGCCCTTGACCATTACCATCCTGTACCCAGCGGGCTGGTAGAAATCAGAAAGATGGGTCCGGTAGTATTCTTCAGCTTCCTTGTAATCAATCTTGATTTCGGGACGCAGTGCCTCCCGGTAAAACTTATCCATGGCAAGCTGATACTTAAGCTGGGATCTCCAGGCATTTATATCAATGTATTCTTCAATAAGTATCTGCTCAAAGGAATCATCCGGATAATCGGAGCGAACTTCGTCCTCGGCTTTCTTAAGTTCCTGATCGGAAACAGGCGTACCCCGCGCATCCAGTTCCTGCGAAACAAGCTCCTGAACAATAAGATCGCCCAGCATCTGACCGTACTCAGCCCTGACCTGATCAACGGAAGGCACATACCCCTCACTGCCGTCATGCTTCAGGTCATACTTGTAATCGAGCTGCGAAAGATAAATGGGTTTACCGTTAACCCTGGCAATGACACCGGGTTCTTCACTCTTGGTCTGGCAGCCTCCAAGGAGCACGGACACCAGCAATGCGGACACGACCAATCTCTTCATAAACAATTAATCCATTTATTTTATTAAACAAAAAGTTAAAGAAGTGATTCAAGTTTCTTACAGATTTCATCAAGACCACAGGATATTGGCAGGGCCTGATCAAAACGGATCTCAAGACTTGCCGGCGGTTTCAGCTTTGCACTTTCACCTTGATCACCCACCCATCCGATCAGTTTGACCGGATCCATGGGATTGCTCTTCTCATCCCAGGAAAGGACCACACGGGCAGGGAAAAGATCTGCACGCATTACACCCAAACGGGCCAGAGTGCGCTTAAGGAAAAGTACCGAGATAAAGTTCTCAACTTCCTCCGGGAAATGACCGAAACGGTCCTTGATCTCAGCGGCAAGCTCCTCAATCTTCGCTTCAGTGTCTGCAGAGGAAAGGGCGCGGTAGTAACGGAGTCTTTCCCGGCCATCCGGAACAAAATCTTCGGGAAGATGGGCTCTGAACACGAAGTTCAGTTCAGGTTCGCTGACGGAAGCAGAGTCATCACCTTTGAGACGACGCACCTCTTCATCCAGCATCTCCAGGAACAGGTCTAGGCCGACCTTGGCCATCTGCCCGGACTGGACTTCTCCGAGGATATTTCCGGCCCCGCGCAGCCGCAGGTCTTCCATGGCTACTTTAAAACCGGCACCAAGATAATCAAGCTGCAGAATAATCTGCATTCTGCGCTTGGCCTTTTCCGACAGGGAATCCAGTGAAGAAACCACAAAATATGCATATGCCTGCCTAGTGCTGCGACCGACACGTCCTCTGAGCTGATAAAGCTGTCCGAGACCGAACATCTGGGCCTGATCAACGATCAGGGTGTTGGCGTTGGGGAAATCAAGTCCGGACTCGATAATCGCTGTGGCAACAAGGATATCAAGTTCCTTGTGCCAGAACTTGTGAATGGTCTCCTCCAGATTCTTTTCCGTCATCTGACCGTGTGCCATTCCGATTCTGGCTTCAGGAGCAAGTTTGGTGACAAACTCAACCACCCTTTCAAGCCCCTGAACCCGGTTGTGAACCCAGAATACCTGCCCGCCACGCTCAAGTTCGCGCTTGACCACCGAGGCAAGCATTGCCTCGTCCCGCTCTATCAGTGCTGTATCAACTGGCTTACGGTCCACAGGCGGAGTTTCAATGGTGCTAAGGCTGCGCACACCGGAAAGAGACAACTGCAGGGTTCTCGGAATCGGGGTTGCAGTTAAGGTAAGCGCATCAATATTCTTGCGCATTTCTTTAATGCGTTCCTTGTGACGCACGCCGAAACGCTGCTCCTCGTCAAGGATAAGCAGTCCCAGATTTGGCGCTTCGACATCCTTGGATAAAACCCTGTGCGTACCGATAAGAATATCCAACTTTCCGGAAGCCAGTTCCTCAAGCACCCTTTTCTGCCGGGGTTTGGGAACAAAACGGCTGAGCATGCCGACGGACACGGCAAAGCCTTCCATGCGCTGCACAAAGGTCTGGTAATGCTGCTCTGCAAGCACGGTAGTGGGACAAAGCAGGACGACCTGCTTTCCATCCAGAACAGCCCGGAAAGCAGCCCGCAAAGCAACTTCGGTCTTACCGAAGCCGACATCTCCGCAGACAAGGCGGTCCATGGGTTCCGGGCTTTCCATGTCACGGAACACATCCTGAATGGCTTTTTCCTGATCCGGGGTCTCTTCGAAACCGAAGGTGGACTCGAATTCCCAGTACATGTCGCTCACCGGGCCGTAAGCATAACCCTTGGCAATCTTGCGGTAGGCGTACATCTCCACAAGTTCACCGGCTATCTTCTCAATAGCTTTTCTGGCCTTCTCGCGGGTCTTGGACCAGCGTGATCCTCCAAGCTTGTCCAGCGCAGGGCAGGCCCCTTCAGGCCCTTTGAACTTCTGGACAAGATTCAGCCGGTCTACCGGAACATAAAGCTTGTCGTCCGAATCAAAAAAAAGAAGCAGGTAATCGTTGGCAACATCACCAACCTTCATATGATGCAGGCCGCCGAACCTGGACAAACCATAATCCCGGTGAACCAGCAGATCCTCCAGCAACAGATCCTCGTAACTGGTCATGCCCTCAAAAGCTTTGTCCCTGCCTCGCGAGGACTGTGTGCTTTCGGGCTGAATCACATCTTCTCCCAGAATCAGGGTCTGGTTCCACTCCAGCTCCATTCCTTTCTTCAAGGGGGAAACGAGCGCATAAATACCCTTGTTCAAGGGAGAATATTCTGTGGAAATACCCAACTGCTCCTGCTCAATGAGAGACAGGAATTTTCTACGGGAGCGTTCAGAACGAAAACTCAGCACGGTCTGGAATCTTTCGGAACTCCACTCCTTGAGGGCGGTAACAAACGCAGCCCACGGGCGCTTCATCTGCTCCGGCTTCCAAAAAATATCGGTAAATGCGGTTATCGGTCTTTCTGAAAGATCAACCCCATCCTTTTCGCGGCCGATGACAAGATCCTCAAAAACTATCTGCCGTTCATCCCTCCACGAACCACGCGCCTTTTCCTCATTCCAGCAGACCACATGCACCGGCCACTTGCAGCCGCCATGAGCGGATTTATCCTGCAGAAAAGCCCGCCAGCCGTACTCCTGATCCTGAAGTTTGGAACGAAGGTTGGAAGCAGAGGAAAGAATATAAACTGATTTTTGAGAGAAAAATGACTTGAGATCCACTGACTCGGGATAAAAAAGACCGGGCCAGATCATGCCGTCGGCATTTCCGGCCTTTTCCACGAGCTGAGCATACCCTTCCGCTGAAATTTCACCGGTCTTCTTAAGCTGCTCCCAATGAGCATAGGCTTCTTCCACATTTGAGCCGCTGAGCATTGCCGGAGCCACCGGCAGCAGAGTAACCTCGTCCATATCGGCTTTTGAGCGCTGGGTGGAAGGATCAAAAACGCGGATCTCTTCCAGGATGTCACCAAAAAATTCAAGACGGACCGGTAAGTCATAACCAGGTGCATAAATGTCGAGAATGTCCCCGCGCATGGACATTTCTCCGTAACCGGAAACCAGTTTGGTCCTTGTATATCCCCAGGTAACGGCCTGCTCCATGAGCAGTTCCGGGTCCATTTCCTCCCCTTTGGAGAGTGCAATATAGTTGTTCTCCAGTACTGCCGGGGAAGGCCAGCGAGGCAACAGGTTATCGGCAGTCATCAGTACAGATTGCCTGCTTCCACGGGTAAGTCCATGCAGCGCGGCCCAGCGCTCGGCCCATTCGGCCGCAGTGGGGGATTTACAGAGATAAGGTGGCAGAAAAACCCAGTCGCGCTCCCACGCGGGAACTGCAAGCCCGGACTCTCCCCCGCCATTGCGGCTGAAAAGGGTCAGAAGAGCTTTTAGTTCCGCATACTCTCTGGCTCCGGGCGCGACAATAACCACGCCCTGTCCGCGGGAATGGAGATATTGAGCGGTAAAAGCCTGTGTTCCAAGCCCGCTCTTGAAAACGCGTACATTGCTTCCGCTTCCATTGGCAAAAGCGGAAAGTTCAGATGGTAAGGACAATTTGGCTCCAAGGAATGATAAAAATAAAGTCGCCCGGCTGCCTGAGACAGCGGACGACTTTTTTTTGCAGAGTATTTGCTTCGATGTCCAGCAAATTGAAACATAAACTGGAATTAACAGCCTGAGAACAGAAAATTCAGTCGGGGTATCTGTTAAATCGGTTGATCCCCGGAAAAGTCAACAGACTATACCTGTGACAACTGGTCCTGTTCCTCGCTGGAAAGAAGCCTGTTAAGATCAAGAAGAATAAGCAGTCTGTCTGCAAGCTTGCCTACACCGCTGATGTATTCAGAATCCATACCGGAAACAACAGGGGGCGGCGGCTCTACCGTGGATGCCGGAATTCGCAGGACCTCGGAAACGGAATCGACAACAAAACCCACAATCATGTCATTGATTTCAATAACGATGATTCTGGTCTGCTGATCATGATCCTTGGTTTTCAGGCCGAACTTGCTCCTCAGGTCTATGATGGGTATAACCTTACCGCGAAGGTTGATGACACCTTCAACAAATTTCGGGGCACGGGGAACCTTAGTAATTTCCATGGTTCTGATAATTTCCTGTACCTTGAGTATATCAACCCCGAATTCCTCATCACCGATACTGAAGGTAACAAGCTGAATAAGTTCAGCATCTAGAGTTATCTTCTTACCTTCTTCCATACCTGCCCCCCGTTTGGTTGCTTTTATGATGGACGATTAACATGAGTAACCATTTTTTTACACTTATGGACAGCACAAGGCTGATACTGACTGTATAATATTATTGATCTGAAATATTTGCAAGATAATCGTCAAATTATAAGTCAAATCCGAATTATTTTGTCCCACCTTAAATTGACTAGCCCAGCATAAATGACTATTACTGAAATTTGTAAAGTTAATAATGAAGCTGAATGGCGAAGATTCAGGAGGGTATGAACTCGCATGGCTCAGTTTTCCCCCGCAGAAAACGTGACTCTGGAAGACCAGATCAAATCACTAGCTAATGAAGAACTTCTGGACTTTTGGGAAGAAACACAATTTCTTGCCAAAATGCTGGATCAGGATAATCAGGAACAGGTTCCGTTCAATCCCGAGTATGAAAGACTTATTCTGCAGGAACTGCAGTTAAGGTCTTCAATGAAAACTCTGGACCCCTAAAATTTTAAGGCCCGCCTTACGGCGGGCCTTAACTTTTAATTAACTATTTATCTGCGCCTACCGCTCTGCGGCCTACGCTGAAATAAGCAAATCCGGCATCTCCCATGGAGACAGGATCGTACAGGTTTCGGCCATCGAACACAATCGGGGCAACCAGCGCATCCTTTATCCGGTCAAAATCAGGGTTCCTGAACTGGTTCCAGTCGGTTACAACCGCAAGAGCATTTGCCCCTTCGAGAACCTCATACTGGTTGTGAACAATCTCCACCAGATCATTATCGCGCAGAATCTCTGCCGCCTTCTTGTGAGCGACCGGGTCGAACGCCTTGATCTTCATACCGGCGGCTGTCAGTTCCGAAATAATTGCAAGCGCCGAAGACTCACGCATATCATCTGTATTGGCCTTGAATGCAAGTCCCCACAATGCAAGTGTTTTACCGCGAACTCCGCCCTGAGGCTCATAGTAATCGAGAATCTTGCGGGCCAGCACTTTCTTCTGGCGATTGTTGACGGAATCAACGGCCTCAATAAGCTCAGGTTTGGCTCCTACTTCACGAGCGGTGTTGATCAGGGCTTTCACGTCCTTGGGGAAGCATGATCCGCCGTAACCAACACCGGGATAAATGAAGTAGTAGCCGATGCGGTGATCTGAACCGATGCCGATACGTACTTCACGCACGTTTGCACCGACCTTCTCGCAGATACCGGCCATTTCGTTGATAAAGGAAATTTTAGTCGCCAGCATGCAGTTGGCTGCATACTTGGTCATCTCGGCACTTCTGGTACCCATGAAAATAAGTTTTTCACGACTGCGGGCATAAGGAGCATAGAGAGTTTCAAACTCCTTGCGTGTTGCCATGCACTCGGTACCGACCACAACACGGTCCGGCTTCATGAAATCACTTACCGCATCGCCTTCCTTGAGAAACTCGGGGTTGGAAGCCACATCGAACTCAATATTGAGACCGCGTTTGTTCAGCTCTTCCCTGATGATGGAACGGACCTTGTCAGCGGTTCCTACTGGAACAGTGGACTTATCAACAATAATCTTGGGCTCGGTCATGGACTGACCGACCTCGCGGGCAACGGTTTCAACATAACGCAGATCGCAGCTGCCGTCAGCCCCGCAGGGAGTGCCCACGCAGATGAACACAAACTTTGCTTTCTCCATGCCCTTTTTCAGGTCAGTGGTGAAGAAAAGTCTCTCATCTTCATAGTTGCGTCTGACCAGATCTTCGAGACCGGGTTCGAAAATGTGAATTGTTCCCTGCTTGAGGGTTTCTACAACATCAGGATTAACATCCACGCACCATACGTGGTTACCCATTTCAGCAAAACATGCAGCACTTACCAGACCGACATATCCGGTCCCGACAATACAAATGTTCATTAGCAGTTCTCTCGATTAATAATTTCGTTTATAATCTGACGGCAGATTGTTTTATCCGTCTCTGTCTTTTTTTGCTCATGAGCGGATAACGCCATTACATTTTAGATGTCAACAGCAACCAGGTTACGAAAATATGACGGTTGCCAAGCAGGTCCATTAACTATATTGTCCACGTATCAAGCCGTATTTTTAATCATTATAAGCCTCCGGCAGCCCTTCCGGGTCGTTGAGCCCTTCATTTTACGGGCCGGAAAATCCCGAAAAAAGCCCATGGGGCTCAGTGCCGGAAATGACAACATGTCGATTGGCGCAAAAACAGAATGCAAATCCGGCGGACAACTATGAAATAATCCAGCGGAGGATATAAACATGCCCCTTTTATGTGTCAACGTTGATCACGTCGCTACTGTCAGACAAGCCCGTCTCGGAACCGAACCGGACCCTGTAATCGCTGCAGCCATGTGTGAACTGGCCGGTGCGGCGGGTATCATCATGCATCTGCGTGAAGACCGCCGCCACGTGCAGGATCGCGACATCGAACTCATCAGCCGGACCATTCAGACGGATTTCCATTTTGAAATGGCCGCCACCGACGAAATGCAGCGCATTGCCCTGGACATCGTCCCAACGACAGTATGCCTTGTTCCCGAAAAACGCGAGGAATTGACCACCGAAGGCGGACTCAACTGCATCGGTCAGGAAAAAAGACTGATTGAGTATCTGACCCCGCTCCACGAAAAAGGTATAGGATCAAGCCTTTTCATAGATGCTGATCCCGAACAGATCAAGGCTGCAAAAGCAATTGGTGCAGAATTTGTTGAAATTCATACCGGACACTTTGCTGATGCCCCCACTCGTGCAGAACAGAAAGCCGAGTTGGCACGCATCATTGACGGCATCAAAATGAGTCAGGACCTCGGGCTGAAGGTAAACCTCGGGCACGGACTCAATTACGTAAACATCCTAGATTTTGCCGATGTTCCAGGCATCTGCGAATACTCCATCGGCCACTCCATCATGTCCCGGGCCATCATTGTCGGCATAGACCGTGCTGTACGTGACATGGTAGACTTGATCAGGACTTTTGTTGATTAACCAAGAAATTTGAAATGCCTTCGGCGGCCAAAGGTAAAACTTTTACAAAAGGTTTACCTTTGGAACGCCTATTTGTTTATCAAAATTAAACCTTCTACCAGGCTAGTACAACTTAAACATGATTATCGGCCTTGGAATAGACATAACTGAACTTGACCGCATCCGTAGTTCGCTTGAAAAATTCGGCGAACGGTTTACGGAAAAAATTCTTACCCCGGCTGAAATAGAGCTTATACCGGGAAAAGATCCTGTTCCCTACGTGGCAGCACGCTTTGCGGCAAAGGAAGCGGCTGTAAAAGCACTCGGAACCGGATTTGCTGAAGGCATAACCTTCCACTGCATAGAGATCACACGCAATGAATCAGGTGCCCCGCAGTTGAACTTTCTGGGCAAAGCCCTTGAACGAAGCAACAATATGGGGGTACAAGGAATACACATATCCATTACCCATGCACGTGACAACGCCGCCGCCGTGGTGGTTTTGGAGAACTGATGGGCCTGAGGCGAAATCAAATCGTCAAAAGCGCAAAGCGCATCTCAATTAGCCCAGCGAGGCTGCTGGAGGCATAAATGCTATCTCCCCTTCCCACCCCGTTTGAAATGTCCAACTGGGACAAAGTCACGATCAACGAGATAGGCATCCGTGGCGAGATCCTCATGGAAAACGCCGGACGCGAAGCTGTATTCGCCCTTATCAACGAATACGGGGAAATATCAGGCGAGCAGATCCTGATCATTGCCGGACCGGGCAACAACGGCGGTGACGGCTTTGTCATGGGACGAATACTTGCCGATATGGGCGCGGACGTGCTGATCCTGCATACTGCTCCTAGGAACAGATACAAAGGCGACGCGGCTTACCACATGAAAATAGCCGCCCGTCTTGGCGTTACCATGAAATATTTCAGGGAGTCTGCAAAAGTAGTTCTGCCTGATGCCGACATCATTATTGACGGCCTCCTCGGAACAGGATTTGACGGAGGGCTGCGCCCATTTGCCCTCGGTATCGTGGAGGCGGTCAACCGCGCACGGGAAAAAAGCTACGTATTTTCCATAGACGTCCCTTCCGGTCTGAACGGACTGACCGGAAATCCCCAGCCAGTTGCGGTCAAAGCCCATGCAACGGTTACATTCGAAAACGCAAAAGTCGGTCTTGCACTCCCGCAGGCGGCTGAATACACTGGAACACTGATCATAACTCCCATAGGTATTCCAACAGAAGTCAAATACAAACATCCTCCGGCAAATTTCATAATCCGCAATGATGTGTTGAAACATATTCCGCAACCCACTGCGACCATGCACAAAGGTACTTCCGGACATGTGCTGCTCATCGGGGCATCCCGCGGACTTACCGGGGCACTGCACCTTGCTGCACTCGCCGCCATGCGCGCAGGAGCCGGATTCGCCACCATGGCCTGCCCGGCAGCCCTTGCCTCCGAAGTCAAGGGAGGAAGGCCGGAGCTGATGACCAAGGCTCTGGGGTCCACTGATAGGTGGGATGATCAGGCCATTGCGAAACTTTTACCTGAGCTGGATAAGTATGATTCTGTGGTAGTAGGTCCGGGACTGGGCAGGGATGACGGGGCTCATCGGCTGATCGAAGCTCTGGTGAATAACGGTCATCCACCTGCTGTTTATGACGCAGATGCCCTGTATGTCCTTGCCCGCCACTCACACCTGATGCAATCCGTGCCAAGAAATTCCATTTTCACCCCGCATCCGGGAGAAATGGGCAGGCTGGTGAACAGGTCGATCACAGAAATAGAATCTTCTCGTATTGAAACAGCACACAGGTATGCGGTTTCAAAAAAGATATACCTGATCCTGAAAGGAGCGGGAACCGTGATCGGATGTCCGGACGGACGCACCATGATCTCGCCCATTTCCACTCCCAACCTTGCTGCGGCAGGGTCCGGGGATATTCTCGCGGGAATGATAGGTGCCCTGCTGGCAAGATCGGTTCCCCCTATGCAAAGTGCGTGTATCGGCGTATACTGGCATGGAATGGCAGGACTGTATCTTGGCGATAAATTTCCCTACCGTGGAAACATTGCAACTGAAATAGCGGACATGCTGCCCGTAGTGCTCAAGGAGGAACTATGCTGAAAGCCAAAGACATCATGACATCCGGTGCCCTGACCCTTGAACCTGAAAGCGATGTTGCAACCGCAGCCAAGCTGCTGCTGGAAAAGCATCTCAACGGAGTTCCGGTAGTGGACCAGGAAGGCAAACTCGTCGGCGTCATCTGCCAGAGTGACCTTGTCGCCCAGCAGAAGTCGGTCTCAATGCCTTCCCTTTTCACCATTCTGGACGGCTTCATTTCCTTTACCTCCAACGAGGATCTGGAACGTGAAGTGAACAAGATCGCGGCAACAAAGGTCGCCCATGCGATGACACCGAACCCGGTAACCATAACCCCTGAAACAGGCATCGAACAGATTGCCGACCTCATGGTCGAACGCAAGCTTTACACCCTGCCCGTCGTTGAAGACGGGAAGCTGGTGGGAGTTGTGGGCAAGGAAGATGTACTGAAGACACTGACCAAGACCAAATGACAGAGAAGAAAATAACCGTTCATCTGCCGTACGTGGAATCGACCCTCAGGCTCGGTTCCACGCTGGCTTCTTTTTTTATGGCCCGCAAAACCATGATCCCGCTGTTCTTCAACGGAGACCTAGGTTCAGGCAAGACCACCCTTGTCCGGTCACTTGTGGAATCCCTGCCCGGAGCGGAGAATGCAGAGGTCAGCAGCCCAAGTTTCAATATACTGAATATTTACCCGACCAAACCGGAGGTAAACCACTTCGATCTTTACAGATTGGAGGGGCAAACACCCGACGATGACTTCTTTGATCTCATAAACAACAAAAAATCTTTGACAGTAGTAGAGTGGATTCAGTATCTGAGAATTGAATTCTGGCCTGACAGCGCACTGCTCTTCACTTGGATACCTGCCGCTTCCGGTAGAACAATAGAATTGACCCTGCATGGTTCAGCGACCTCCCTCTTTGAAGAGCTTGCCTCACTTCTCAAGTCATTCCAATAACATCCGTTGAACTCATGTGGTAAGGAGATTATGTTCAAATGAACATTGTAGTACAGAAATTCGGTGGAACCTCGGTCAGGAACCTCGAATGCATGAAGCAAGTACTGGAAAAAGTCCTGGTGCCTTACGAAAAAGGCAACAAAGTAATCGTAGTTCTCTCCGCAATGGCTGGTGAAACCAACCGCCTTATCGAGCTGGCCTGCGAATGGTCCGAAAAACCCGACCTCGCAGAAATGGACTCTCTGGTATCCACCGGTGAGCAGGTCTCCGTCGCCCTGTTTTCCATGCTTCTGAAGGATCGTGGAATCAAGGCCCGCTCCCTGCTCGGCTTCCAGATTCCCATCAAAACGAACTCTTCTTTTTCACGGGCCCGCATTCTGGACATCGACCGTGCGAACATTGAAAAGCTGCTTGAAGAAAACGACATCCTGGTAGTCGCAGGCTTTCAGGGCTGTGATGAAAACGGCCGAATTACCACCCTTGGCCGTGGCGGTTCCGACACTTCCGCCGTTGCCATGGCCGCAGCTATCAATGCAGATGTCTGTGAAATTTTCACCGATGTTCCGGGCGTTTTCACCACCGACCCAAACATCTGCACCATGGCCCGCAAACTGGACACCATCTCCTATGACGAGATGCTTGAAATGGCCAGCATGGGCGCAAAAGTACTACAGATCCGTTCAGTTGAATTTGCCAAGAAATACAATGTAAAAGTTCATGTCCGCTCCACTTTCAGCGATGAGATCGGAACATACGTCACCCAGGAGGATGAAAATATGGAATCAGTGCTTGTTTCCGGTATTGCATATGACAAAGACCAGGCCCGCGTAACCCTTGCAAAAGTCAAAGACGAGCCCGGCGTATCCGCAACCCTGTTCACTCCTCTTGCTGAAGCCGGTATTCTGGTCGACATGATCGTGCAGAACCCCAGCCGTGACGGACGCACCGACATGACCTTCACCATCCCCCGTGCCGACCTTAAGCTGACCCTTGAAATCATTGAAGCTATCAAGGATGAAATGGGCGCGCAGGAAGTTCTTTACGATCAGCACGTCTGCAAGGTTTCCGTCATCGGCGTCGGAATGCGCAACCACTCCGGAGTAGCTTCCCGCGCGTTTCAGGCCCTGCGCGACGAGAACATCAACATACTGATGATAAGTACATCCGAAATTAAGATTACCTGCCTTATTGAAGAAAAGTACACAGAACTGGCCATAAGAACGCTCCACAACACGTTCGGGCTCGATAAAAGCGGGTCCGATGAAAACATGCTCTAAACAATGACACAGATAAAAATATACGACACAACACTGCGCGACGGCACACAATCCGAAGAAATCAACCTCAGCGTACAAGACAAAGTACGCATCACCCGCAAGCTGGACGACCTCGGCGTACATTACGTCGAGGGCGGCTGGCCCGGATCCAACGCGACCGATAAAGAATTCTTCAAGGAAATCCAGAACTACGCTTTCAAGAGCTGTAAGATTTCCGCATTCGGTTCCACCCACATGAACAGGCTCACCCCGGAAAAGGACCCCAACCTTGCGGCCCTGATTGATTCAGGTGCAAAGGCCATGTCCATATTCGGGAAATCCTGGGACTTCCATGCCACGCATGCGCTGGGGGTTACCCTCGAGAGAAACATCGAACTCATCAGTAACAGTATCGGCTACCTGCGCCCGCATGTGGAAGAACTTTTCTTTGATGCCGAGCATTTCTTCGACGGATTCAAGGCCAACCCGGAATTCACGCTGAGCTGCCTCAGGGCAGCCTATGAAGCAGGCGCTGATGTACTCGTGCTCTGCGACACCAATGGCGGTTCAATGCCTGAGGAAGTCGCCGAGTCCTGCAGGGCCGTGCTGGAAAAGATACCCGGCTGCAAAATAGGCATCCATGCCCACAACGACTGTGATCTGGCCGTGGCCAACTCACTGACCGCAGTCAAAAACGGTGCTGTCCAGATTCAGGGAACGATGAACGGATACGGAGAGCGTTGCGGTAACGCAAACCTCTGCTCCATCATCCCCAACCTTGAACTGAAGCTGGGCTATGAGACCATCGGCAGAAAAAAACTGACCAAGCTGAAGGAAACCTCGACCTACGTGACGGAAATAGCCAACCTGCGGCCTTTCCTGCGCCAGCCCTTTGTGGGGCAGGCTGCCTTCGCCCACAAGGGCGGGGTTCATGTCAGTGCGGTACTCAAGGATTCCACCAGTTACGAACACATTGATCCCCTGCTGGTAGGCAATGACCGCCGTGTGCTTCTCTCCGACCTTTCCGGAAAGAGCAACGTGCTCTACAAGGCCAAGCAGTTCGGATACGATCTGGACAAAAACGATCCGGCTGTTCAGACCATTCTTGCCGACATCAAGGAACGCGAAACCATCGGTTTTGAATATTCAGCGGCGGAAGCGTCCTTTGAACTGCTCTTCTTTAAGGCCATGGGCTGGTCCAAGCGCTACTTTGAGTTCATCAACTTCTTTGTTGTGGACGCAAAACGCAAACATGATGACGAGCCTTTCTCGGAAGCAACAGTCATCGTCAAAGTCCACGGGCAGGAAAACCATACCGCAGCATCCGGCGAGGGTCCGGTTAACGCTCTCGACAAGGCTCTGCGCAAGGCTCTGGAACCCTTCTACCCCTCACTCAAGGAAGTACGACTGCAGGACTTCAAGGTTCGTGTGCTTTCCGGCGCGGTACGGCAGGCCTCTGGAACCAGTTCCAACGTACGTCTGCTTATTGAATCAACTGACGGGAAATCCCAGTGGACCACCATGGGTGTTAGCCACAACATTATCGAAGCCAGTTGGCAGGCCCTTGTGGACTCCATCAACTACAAACTCTTCAAGGATGATCCACAGAAATGGCCATCACTATAACCGGACAATATACCGAACCGGGCAGGATTTCAGTTCTCTGCGACAATGAGACACTGAATCCAGCCCTCGGCAAGGAATGGGGCTTCTCCATGGCCGTGGAACTGCCCGGAGATTCACTTTGGCTCTGGGACTGCGGTGCAACCCCTCTTTTCCTGAAAAACGCGGCAGAAATGAAGATTGAGCCTGCCAAGGCAAAAGGAATTGCACTAAGCCACGGACACTGGGACCATACCGGCGGCATGAACGCCCTTATGGATGCCGAATTCATGGGTCCTGTTTACGCACATCCCGATTTTGCAGCCAAAAGGTTCTCGGAAGAGGACGACGGTTCAGCCAAAGCGGCCGGCTTCCCGTGCGATTATCCCGGAACAATAATTGTCCGTGATCACGCTGAACTCGACGACGGCCTGTACATGATCACCTCAATTCCGCGGCGGGAAGGCTTTTTCGAAGCAACGTCAGGCCTTTTCACCGACCAGGAACTCAGCATAACCGACCACATACCGGATGATGCTTTCCTGCTGTTCATGAGCAGTTCAGGGCCGGTGGTAATCCTTGGCTGCTGTCACAGCGGACTAGGCAACTCCCTTTATCACCTGCGTGATATTACCGGGATTGAAAAAGTGCATGCCATCCTCGGAGGCCTTCACCTTTTCAAAGCTGATGAGGATGAGTTCGAGAACACAGCTAAAATTATCGAGGAATTCAATCCTGATATAGTTTCTCCGGGCCACTGCACCGGAAAAGCCGGATACGACTTCCTCAAACAACGCCTTTCCTGTCAGGTTCTGCCCATGGGATCAGGCGCTGTCTATGAATTCTGATCACAACTGATCACGCCAAATTAGTTAATTAAAAAGGTCCGTTGACAGCTACCACTGCCAACGGACCTTTCTCCTTATCACTCTATTGATCAACTAAAGATCAAAACCAAGCATACGGGCCAATTCCGGATCTCGCGCACCGCTCATTGCCTTATCCCAGTAGCAATTCTGAAGTTCCCAGAGATCGACCGGAATATCAATCAGTAAAGCACGTTCAAGAGAGTTCCTGATTCTGCTCCAGAGATTGGTGTCCTCATTCAGCATTAAGCAGAAACGCCTGGACAGCTGGTCCACAAGGTAATTCGCATCCGGATGAGTCCTTCCTGTGTCCCTAAGGAACTTCGTGAAATCATCACTTACCTCGTCATCCGAGAAGACATAATTCCAAACCAGCCCGACCCATAATTCCTTCCACTTTGGACCCCAAGTCTGCTCGGTCTGATAATCTTCAAACTTTCCAAACATTACAGGACCGCACCCGGTATCCCTTATTTTAGCCTTCCAGACATCTTTAGCATTCTTTTCGACCCAGGCAAGTGACAGGGACTGCCTTTTCTTCCACGAAATATCCGCAAAAGGAAATACTTCCGAGTCTGGGCCTGAACCAAAAATTTCAAGTGTTCCGGAAATGGCGCGCCCCTCTTTAGTCCACTTCCAATCGTAGGTACGGACCTCAGACTCAAGGTTCCACTGAATATCAGCTTCCCCGCGCACCAGAATCAGCGAGTTATCCTCTGTTCTTACAACAACGGATACACCGGGCCATTCTATTCTGCTCTCCTCACCTGCGAGGGGAAAGGCTTCTTCTACATAAAGCCTGACCAATGCCTGTGCAATAAGACTTCCCGGACTCTCGCTCTGGGTCTTTATCCTGTTATTCCAAAGGTCAAGTCCGGTTCCGTAACGAACTTCATTGGAACGGGCCTCGCCGATTACGGTAAGGAATTTTTCCTCCAAACCTATTAATCCGGTATCCTTGGCAATCTCCATTGCGCGCAAAGCAAAAGACATGTCATTAACCGGCTCCAGTCTGGCCAGATCATCAAAAAACCAGCCGCAACTGGCAAATGAGGACAGAGCCCATTTCTGCATGGACAACAGTTTCCAACCAAGATCGGCATTCTTTGATCCGGCTAAAACCTTAAAGTTATACTTGAAAAATTCTTCTTCAGAAACAAGCCCGCTCAACAAGGCCCCGTAATTGATCAAGGCTTTTTCTGGATCTTTAAAAACCTTTTCACCAAGATTGAAATAGTGGCTGTCCATAAGGGACTTGATTTCAATCAAGCCATCACGCAAAGGCTTGCGCCACATCTGGTTCCAACCGGGATGCCCTCCTGTGCAGCACCCGCAGTCGCTGCGCCAGCGCTCAACCCCGTGGTAGCAACTCCAAGAGGAATTCTCCCTAACTTTGACTTTCTGTTTCGGCGGATTCTCCGCCAGATACGCGCCGTAATTCAGGAGATTTATGCCGTCGCGCCCCTCAATTCCCTGGGCCAGCACATACGCAAGTGCCATTTCACCGAATTCAACATGATGACCGTAGGTCTCCCCGTCCGTCCCTATGGAAAGCAATCCCGGAGCCGATGCTCCAGCAAGCTTGTTCCAGTAATCTTCACCATTACGCAGCAAACCTTCAAAAGCCACAGCCTGCGAAAGTCCACCATCATAAAAAAAGACTGAAATACTGCGCCCGGATGGAAGTTCTACAAGATAAGGTTCCTTTATGTTCAGGGAATACTCATCTACCTCGCACCAATCATCAGACCCAAGATCGGCAATGGCCTCAGCCTGTCTGGGAGCAAGCAAAGTGAATGCAATCCCCTCTGCAGCCAGAGCTTCAAGAGAAGCTGTATCACAAGCTGTTTCAGACAACCACATACCTTCAGGACGCCGGTTGAATCTGGACTTAAAATCGGCAACGGCCCAGGAAACTTCGGCCTTTTTGTCGAGCTCCGAGGCAAGGGGCATAATGACGTGATGGTAAATCTGGGCGATAGCGTTGCCGTGCCCCCAGCGTTCGAGGCTTCTGGCATCAGCCTCAAGGAGCTTGCTATACAGAGCCGGCTCTGAACGCTCTATCCAGCGGAAAAGAGTAGGTCCGACATTGAAGCTCATCCACTCATAGCAGTTCAGGATGTCGAAAATGCCCTCACTGCCTGTCCGCCTCGCCCAGGCCAACGGTCCGTAACTTTCACGGCAGATACGCTCGTTCCAGTGCCGGAAAGGGGCGGCACTCCCTTCAGGAAATATCATGTCCAGCCACGGGTCCTCCCGGGGCGGCTGATAGAAATGACCATGTATACACAGAAATTTGCCGGGCATATAACATCCTCACTGTTGGAGTGTTTTCCAGCATATTATCCCGAAAGCAGCAGCAAATACAACCTAAAGAAATGATATGTTATTTATTATCGGCGCAGCCGGACATACGCAGATGAAAAGTACCGGAATAACAAATAAGTTCAGCATCCCAGTTCAGCTACTTTACGTATCCGGCCTGTTGGAGCATGCGTGAAGCTTTATCCGAAAGGACAAACCCGTTTTCATATTTTATGGTCGGCCCTTTCAATGAAATCTTGTAAATAAATCCGACATCGAGCAACACATTCAGAACGGTCTCCGCATAACCGGAAGCCAGCATACCCTTAGGAGCAAGACCTCCGAAAAACGAAACACGGGTCAGGTGATATATGTCGATGAGAGCTTTCACGTGTACCCTGTCGAGATACTGGTCTATCTCCATATCCACGCAGCAGATATTCTCCCAGTCACTGTCGTTGGCCCCGATCCCCTTCTTCTCGAACTCGCTTTCAGCTTTTTTGGAAAGCCTGTAACCAACTAAAGTGTTCCCGCAAGACGTGCAGACACTGCCCTTTTCTATCAGTCCTGCTGCAAGAAGTTCATCAAGCAGAAACTGGTCATAGAAAACAGCCTCACGGCCCGGCAGCATACCGTGATAGCGCTGGATTCTCGAGTAACTCTTAATATGTTTTAGAAGCTGCATGTGCCGCTCATTCAACACCACTTCAACACCCCCTTCGAACTTGTTATCGAACAGGACCTGCCGTACGTCAATAAAACATCTTTATCCACCACTTTACTGTTAATTTTTTTGAGTTTTCATGAAACCGGTTTTCTCATACACAGTAAATACGAAACGGGCCTGACCACACAACAGTGATCAAGCCCGTTTCTGCGATTAAGGACTGAAAAATGAAATAAAGTGTAGTACAGCTTAACTGTAGAGCCTCAAGAGGGGCTTGGTTTCTTTTTTGGGACGGCTCTTGTGTATGACATTTCCGGTCGGCATTTTTACGAACATATTCTGGCAGGAATAACACTCCCAGTGCTTTGAACGTTCCTGCAGTCTGATGAGTACTCCGTCACGATCATAACAGACCTGACAATAGGGACCGCTCTTCTCAGAGTCTTCGTCTATCCAGTATTTCTGCCCGTCGAATTCCATGCACTCCGCCAGATCAAGTATATCTGCAACCTCTTTAATCTGAGAACGAAGTTCCTTATTTTCGTTGTAGAGTTCAAGATAATCTTCCTGTATTATCTTCAACAGTTTTTCTGCCTCCTGACCGTTGTTATCACGAAACAGTTCAAGCACCTTTCTAAAATTTGCGGCGTGTAAGTTTCTTTTTTTCATTCTCAATGTCCTCTTTTACTATTGTACAATACAGCTGTCTAAACTGCATATCGGTCGGCACGGAGAATCCCTTTAGATATGTGGCGATATTTTTTCACACCATTGACAGACAGTTTATCAGTCATATATCAACTCAGCCTTTCATGCACATAGCAGGCTTTGAGTAAGATCGACCCAGCGATCAAAGACATTTTTTGATCAAATATTTATATAATATACCAGGAGGTTACATGCCACAGTCCCTTGAAAAATTCAAAACGGTCCTTGATGAGCATCACGAGTGGCCTTGCGCATATACATTCAAATTCATTGTTCCGGGAAAAGCCCTTGATGAGCTTAAATCTCTGCTGGATGGAATCCCACACACAGAAAAAGACTCCAAGACAGGCAAATATACCAGCGTGAGTGCCACCATTACAGCTGAATCCTCTGAAGAGGTCATTATCATCTACCAGAAAGCCGCAACAATCGAAGGGCTCATTTCTTTATAGATACAGACCGGAGCGGGTTGACTTCCATCAAGCCTTGTTTAAAGATAACGCCGCTCTTTTTTGAGCTTTTTCATATTTCCAGCTTACGCCAAACAGGTTGTTTAATTTTTCCACAGGATGCGGGACTTTGTTCCTTGTAAGGATAACAGGCTGTAATCATACCGTATGTTTTTAAACATCCGTATCCTGGCAGCTAGAGTTTCTTAAACAGCCATTAATTTAATATCGTACCAAAGAGAGTTCCGGAGGACTTTTCAAGCCATGAGTGATTACAAAAAGACTCTGTGTCTGCCCCAGACGAAATTTCCCATGAAGGCCAATCTCAAGCAGCGCGAGCCCGAGATGCTCAAGCACTGGGAGGAAATTTCCGTTTACGACAAGATGGTCGCAGCCAACGCGGATGCGGAAAAATACGTACTTCACGACGGCCCCCCGTATGCCAACGGCCATATCCACATGGGTACAGCCATGAACAAGGTCCTCAAGGACATCATTGTCAAATCCCGCAACCTGCAGGGCCAGAAGGCCGAATACGTTCCCGGCTGGGACTGCCACGGCCTGCCTATTGAGCATAAGGTTGAGCAGGAAATAAAGAAAAAGAAAAAAGAACTTCCCACGACCGTAATCCGCAAGCTCTGCCGCGAATACGCAGCCAAGTTTGTGGACATCCAGCGCAAGGAATTTAAACGCCTTGGGGTTCTCGGCAACTGGGAAGACCCTTACCTGACCATGAAACCGGAATACGAGGCTGCTACTGCTCGCGAACTGGGCCGTTTCATGGAAAAGGGTTCCGTTGTACGCGGCAAGAAGCCCATTCACTGGTGCTGTTCCTGCCGCACCGCCCTTGCTGAAGCGGAAGTTGAATATGAAGATCACACTTCTCCTTCCATCTACGTACGCTTTCCGCTGAATGACGAGAAAGTGCTCACAGCGCTGCCCGGCGATGTCGCTTCCAAGGTTGACCTGTCCCGCACCTATGTCTGCATCTGGACAACCACCCCTTGGACCATTCCCGACAACATGGCAGTGGCACTTCACCCTGAATTTGAATACGCCCTTGCCGAAGTTGGCGGCGATTTCTACATCCTCGCAGAAAGGCTTCTCCCTGTCTGTGCGGAAACCTTCGGCTGGGAAAAATACAACGTTCTTGCCAAAGTAGAAGGAGCAACACTCGAAGGTGCTGTTGCAAAACATCCTATCTACGATCGCGAATCTCCCATCGTACTTGCCGACTACGTTACTCTCGACAGCGGTACCGGCTGCGTTCACACTGCTCCCGGCCATGGTCGCGAAGACTTTGACACCGGCCTGCGTTACGGCCTTGAAGTCTACTCCCCCATGAACAACGATGGAGTGTTCCTGAAAGAAGTGGAATTCTTCGCCGGACTGAATGTTTTTGAAGCCAACCCCAAGGTCATCGAGAAACTTCAGGAGCTGGGCAACCTGCTTGCACAGGAAAAAATCTCCCACTCCTACCCGCACTGCTGGCGCTGCAAGCAGCCGGTCATTTTCCGTGCAACAACCCAATGGTTCATCTCCATGGAACAAAACGACCTGCGCAAGAAGTCCCTCAAAGCCATCCGTGACGATGTCGAGTGGATTCCCGCCTGGGGCGAAGACCGCATTTTCAAGATGATCGAGAATCGCCCTGACTGGTGTATCTCCCGTCAGCGCAACTGGGGTGTGCCCATCATAGCCCTGATCTGTCAGGATTGCGATGAAGTATACAACGAACCCGAATGGGTCTTTTCCGTTGTGGACGAATTTGAGAAGCACGAACACGGCTGCGACTACTGGTTCGAAAAATCCGTTGAGGAGCTCGCTCCCGCCGGCCTCAAATGCCCCAAATGCGGCGGCAACCACTGGGCCAAGGAGGATGACATCCTCGACGTTTGGTTCGACTCCGGAACCAGCTACGCCGCTGTAGTGGAAAAACGCCCGGAACATCGCTTCCCCGCCGACCTCTACCTCGAAGGTTCCGACCAGCACCGCGGCTGGTTCCACAGTTCACTGCTCGCCTCCGTAGGAACCCGCAACGTGCCCCCCTACAAGACCGTACTGACTCACGGTTACGTGGTGGACAAGGACGGTCGCAAGATGTCCAAGTCCATCGGCAACGTCATCGCTCCGCAGGAAATCATCGACCAGCATGGTGCTGAGATCCTGCGTATGTGGGTTTCCGCAGTTAACTATCAGGAAGATGTGCGTATCTCCAACGAGATCCTGAGCCGCATGGTGGATACCTACCGTCGTGTGCGCAACACCTGCCGCTACCTGCTCGGCAACCTCGACGGCTTCAATCCCGCAACTGACGCTGTTGCGGTCAACGAACTGCTGCCCATCGACCATTTCGCCCTTGATCTGGTTAAACGACAGCATGAAGCCATCCAGAAGGCATACACAAAATTTGAATTCCACAAGGTCTACCACACCCTGCACAACCTCTGCACCACAGAGCTCTCTGCTTTCTACCTTGATATAATCAAGGACAGACTCTACGTCTCCGGCGAAAAGAGCCTTGAACGCCGCTCTGCACAGACCGTGCTCTGGCAGACCATAATCATGCTGATGAAAGACATGGCCCCCATCCTTTCCTTCACCGCAGAAGAAGTTTACTCTTACCTGCCCGAAGAAATGAAAGGAGGAGCCGAAACTGTCTTCGCCATTCGTCCCCAGCTCATTGAGCCCGCCATCGACGATTCCGAGCGCAAAAGATGGGAACTGCTCATGGCAGTTCGTACCGAAGTGACCAAAGCCATTGAGCCTCTGCGTCGCGAAAAGGTAATCGGGCACTCCCTCGACACCAACATAACCCTCTTCGCCAATGACGATGTCGCCAGGGCGCTCGATGGCATCGAAAAGCGCGAATTCTTTATCGTCTCCGGCGTAGAAGTAAAACCGCTCTCCGAAGCACCAGCAGATGCGGTCAAGCCAGAGGAACTCGAAGGGCTGGCCATCAAAGTTGAAAAAGCTCAGGGAGAAAAATGCAGCCGTTGCTGGCGGTACGACACCCTCGGCACTAATGCGGATCATCCTGAACTCTGCCCGCGTTGCGCATCCGTTCTTGCTGCAGAATAAACCAAACGCGATCTGAATTGAAATTAAATGCCCCCGGCTTCTTAATGAATCCGGGGGCATATTTACAAGTGCGGCACTAAGTGCCACAGTAAGCCCAAGACTGTTTGAAGAAAGTCCGGACATTCGTGTCAGCGCCTCCGGCGTCTTTCGAGAGCCAACGAGAATACTTTTAATTTGCCATCTCCAAATGGGTCACCCTTAGGGGACGTTGCCTTCATGGAATGCACAAATCCGCCTTATTGCTGATTTGTGGCAAAAGGTATCTTTTTTGGAATCCCTCAAAACCTCTCAATAAGGCACGACAGTTTGTCCCTGAACAAACAATTAAAAATACCTGTGAGCTGCGTGAGTTGATTGAGTGACACCTTGCCTCACTTGTCATTTAATGCAACGTGCAGGTCAGTTCTTTTGGCCACCAGATACGAAAAATAGCGTCAAAAACGCAAAGCGCATCAAATTTAAAAAGGTTTTTAATGAATAAATACGCATTGGCAGGAATAATTTCTTCGCTTGTTCTTATTCTTGACCAGCTGACAAAAGTTGCGGTCCGCGAAAGCATGGTCCTGTGGACTTCCGATAATATAATTCCCGGATTTTTCAACCTTGTGCATGTTGTGAACAGGGGGGCAGCCTTCGGTTTTCTGAACAACGCGGACATAAGCTGGCAACGGAATTTTTTTATTGCTGTGACCTTTGCAGCCCTTGGCGCAATCGGCTTACTGCTCAAATCTGTAAATAACAGCGACACGCTCCAAATCGCAGGACTCGGCTGTATTCTCGGTGGGGCAGTAGGCAATCTGATTGACCGCATACTTTACCACGAAGTCACAGACTTTTTGGACTTCTACTACGGTTCATATCACTGGCCTGCATTCAATGTTGCGGACATAGCCATCTGCGTGGGTGCATTTGCCATGATAATTTCGCTTTACAGGAACAAAGATGAATCCGGTTCTGTTTAGCATAGGCCCGCTGGACATATACAGCTACAGCGTCTACCTGACAGCAGGCTGCCTGCTGGCCATTGGCTTGGCCATGCGTGAAGCCCGTTACCGTGAAATGGACTACCTCCTTGCACCTCAGGCAGGCATTATCGCCATCATCAGCGGTCTAATAGGCGCAAGGCTTCTGTATGCGGGTCTTTATCCGCAGGAATTTTCCGGAGACCTCCTGAATGTTTTTCGGATCTGGAACGGCGGGCTGGTCTTTTCCGGTGCGTTCATTTTCGGCTCCGTCGGAGGTGTGCTCTACCTTAAATCACGCCGCCAGAACATCCTGCCCTGGCTGGACTGTTTTGCTCCGGCAATAGCTCTCGGGCAATCTGTCGGCCGACTGGGGTGTTTCTTTGCAGGATGCTGCTACGGCAAGCCGACCGAACTTCCCTGGGGAGTAATCTTCAAGGATACGCAATCCCTTGCCCCACTCTTTCAGGCGTTGCATCCTACCCAGATTTATCACTCTCTGGCCGGATTGATGACTTTCATGATTCTGCTTGCCTCAAAGAAATTCTTCAAGTCCGAAGGCAGAATAACAGGACTGTTCCTGATATTGTTTTCTGTTTTCAGATTTATTATTGAATTCTTCAGGGCGGACTACCGGGGATCACTTGGACCGGTCAGCACCACCCAGATCATAACACTTGTATTTTTAAGCATTGGTATTTACCTATTTTTCATAAATAAAAAAAGGAGCTTATAATGTTCTTCGGAAATATCCCCCCCCTCCCCCTCGAAACATGGATCATCATCCTCGGCAGTGTCGGTGTATTTGCCGCGATGACCCTCTTCGCTATCTGGGATGCATTCAACAGGGAATTCCCTTCGAACATGGAAAAGGTCGGCTGGATTCAGCTGGCGATTTTTATTCCCTTTTTAGGCTGTCTGGCTTACTTTATCCTCGGAAGAAAAAGGGGGAAAAAGTACAATGCAGAGTAAGCTTACCAAAACAGTAGTTGCCGCACTTATCGCCTTTCCCTTGGCAACAGGTCTGGGCGGTTGTGTGACAACTTCAGACATGGACAGCCTCCGTCTGGAAGTCCGCCAGACAAGGGCCCAGCTCAACAGTAAAATTGAAACCCTTGATCGGCAGCTCCGTGAATCTGACGAACTGCTGAAAAGTGAAATAAAAAGTTCCAGCTCACCTATGCAGGCCAGACAGGCCGACATGTATGCGGAAGTTAATGCCCTCAAAATGCAGGTGGCCAAACTTCAGGGCACAGTAAATACCATGTCGGAAATTGTGGACCGCATGGAGGCTGGCGACAGCAACAGCACGGTTTCACTGAGCGAACTTTCAAATAAGGTTGAAAACATGCGCCTGGCGCTGGAAAGCCAGCTTGCTATTGACCTTGGTCTGATAAAGGCAACCGCGCCCAAGAATGAAGCAACACAGTTGGCCATTGCAAATGCAACTGAAGCAGTAGGCGGAATAGCTGCTGTTGTCGCTTCCGAAGCAGCACAACCGGCACCTGCCGATCCTGCACAGGCTCTGTACGACAAGGGACTGGCACTCTTCAAGGAACGTAAGTATAAGGAAGCAATTCGCGACTGGGCTGAATTCACCAAAACCTTTGCCAAGCACGACCTTGTCCCCAACGCCGTTTTCTGGGAAGGTGAATGTTACTACCAGCTCGGAGACTACGCCAACGCAGCCCTCAAATATCAGGTCGTAATCGCCAAGCACCCCGACAGCAACAAGTACAGATCCTCACTGCTCAAGCAGGGATTATGTCTCATTAAACTGGGCAAGACTAAATCAGGCCGCTTCATTCTTGAAGACCTGATCAAAAAAGCTCCGGACTCTGCAGAGGCAAACAGGGCCAAATCAATACTTAAGAACCTAAAATAACAATATAAACGGATAGACCAATGGCAGAAAAAAAGACATTTAACAAGATCATCCATCTTTCATTCCCTTCCACTGTTTCCGGCCGCCCGGTTATCTGTAATCTGGGAAAAATCTACAATCTGAGCTTCAACATTCTCAAGGCAGACATCAACCCCCGCCTTGAAGGAAGCATGACCCTCGAAATAATCGGCTTGGAAGAAGACTACCACAAGGGAATCAATTACCTGAAAGAAAACGGAATCAAACTGATTCCTGTTGCCCAGAAGATTTCCCGCGACGAGGAGTCCTGCATGCACTGCGGCATGTGTCTCGCCATGTGCCCGACCGGAGCTCTCTCACTTGCCCCGGATACAAGGCTTGTTGTTTTCGATATGGATAAATGCACCGCCTGCGGACTTTGCACCAAAATCTGTCCTGTTCGGGCCATGGAAATTGATCCGCAAGATTAATGGGCCTTCAGGAGCAGATAAATGGACCGCACTGAACATTACGCAAGTGTAAAAACACGGATCAAAGGACACAGCCGAATATGCAGATCGGCCGGAGAAGAGCCTATGTTCCGAGGATTCAGCGGTCTTAAAAAACATCCGTCTGAGGATCTTGACGATTCAAAGGTCCCGGAATGGTTAAAAGTCTATGTAATTGAAATCGACCGTAAGCTGGATCAGCTGCTCGGAATGCAGAGCAAGAAAGACTTGACCGCAGATTTTCCGGTACAGCTTGAAATTGTGGAGATTTCCGGAAACGGGATGCTTTTCAAAACGGACACGGAAATACAGCTTCCATGCTGCATGGAAGCTGTTATCGAAATCGAACAGATTCCATTACGACTGGCCGGTGCTCTCGGCCCGATTCAGCCGGGTTCCCCAAGCAACACTTGGACAATGAAATTCGAAACAATCAGAGAACATGATCTCGAATCCATCATCCAGTTTGTATTCAGTGAACAACGCGGACAGATCAGGGCAGTCAAGCTTGGCTAGCCTTGTACTTGTATATAAAAAGTGAAGGAGTAGGCTGTGATTCATGATGATCAGATTGTGCGGGAAATGATGGAAAAGGTCTCGGACGACCTTGCAAAAAGCCTCAGGGAAAGCATTGCTCAGGCAGTGCAGAGGGAAATCTCCAAAAGCATGTCCCAGACTCTCCTTGAGGGTGAATTCTACCGCCGAATCAACATCGATCTGCAGAACGGCCTTCGCGACATATATCAGGAAGTGGCAAAGGCCAAGAAGGGGCCTGCTGGAAGCACAATGCAGGTATCCGTTGATGCAAATCCGGATGAACTTTTCAACGAAGCGTCTGACCAGCTTGATGCAATCATGCGCACTACCGAAAAAGCAACACAGGACATCATGGATATTCTGGAAAAAACCCAGGAAACCCAGGCCGCTCTTGCTGCTATCATCAAGGCTTTTGAATCCGGCGGGGTAAAGAAAGAACAGCGTGAAAAACTGTCCGAAATCAATGATACCTTGGGGCAGGACATCATGACCATAATGACCACCCTGTCCTTTCAGGACCTCACCGGTCAGCGCATCAAGATCATTATCGAAACCATCAAGAGCGTTGAAAAGATAGTTCTGGATCTTTACATGTCCACAGGGCTCAAGATCAAAGCCCGCGAAAAGGCACCTGAAAAATCGCTTGAGCAGCTCGACAATGAAACTAAAAACCAGATGAGCGAACTTAAAGGCCCCACCGAAGCAGCTGATCAGGGCGACGTTGACGACCTGCTTGCCTCACTAGGCCTATAGAAATTCACTAAATGAAAAAAGGGAGACCGACATCGTGACGGTCTCCCTTTTTTATGAGTATTACACAGCTCCTAGCCTTTCATAATCTCTGCGACCAGCTCTGCACATCCGGTAAGGGACTTGATCTCAATATACTCATCTGTGGTATGCACCTTGCTCATACCGATACCCATGGTAATGGCATTGTAACCTTTACCATAAAGGATATTGGCGTCGCTACCACCACCGGTGGAAATCCTTCTGGGGTCGAGTCCAAGACTCCTGCAACAATCCTCAACCCTGAGCAGCAGCGCTGAATCATCCGCAACATGCAATGCAGGATATGAGATTTCATAATCAAAAATATACTCTCCGCCGATCTTCGCAACTGCGTCCTTGCAACATTTTTCCATATGTTCAAGCTGGGCAGTCAGCGATTCATCAAGGGATGAACGTGCTTCCGCTGTAAGGGAGACCGAATTGGTCACGATGTTGGTGGCAGCTCCACCCTCAATGCGGCCAAGGTTGGCGGTAGTCCGCTTGTCAATGCGCAGAAGATTCATATGCGCAACCGCCTCAGCAGCAATCTGGATGGCGCTGATTCCATCTTCGGGGGCGATGCCGGCATGAGCTGAACGACCGGTAAATGTCATCTTGATACCGGCCTTTGCGGGGGCTTCAACCACAATTGTTCCGGGTGCCCCGCTTGAATCAAGGATCACTACATCCTCAATCGGCAACAGCGAGGTATCGAAATTTTTGGCTCCATGCATCCCCGATTCCTCACAGATGGAGAATACAAAATAGATATCCGGATGAGCAATACCCTCGTCTTCAAGATGGCAAATGGCTTCGATGATCATTGCTATCCCGGCCTTATCGTCACTGCCAAGCACAGTGCTGCCTGCACTTCGCACAACACCGTTTTCAACAACCGGCTCAACCCCGATGCAGGGTTGCACGCAATCCATATGAGCTGAAAATGCAACCGGCCTGCCACCACCTGTTCCGGGAACCCGGACAACAAGGTTACCGGAATTCCCGCCACACGCTTCTCCTGCCTTATCTTCCTTAACCTCGTAACCTCTGGCCTCCATCATCCTGCGCAAAAAGACAGCCACTTCCTTTTCGCCAAGGGAAGGACTGTCGATTTTAACTAATTCCAAAAACAAATTCAAAATACGACTTTCATTTATCATAATGTCTCCAATGCGACTGAATATTTCGTTTTAGACAAATATCACGTTACCTTATCATTGAACAGGAAAAACTCCCCCAGCTAAAGAAACACCGAAACAATCCGATAAAGAGTAATAGACTTAGTCAATTCCGGCTTATGAAAATATAAAGGCTGAGAGCGTTTCATTACATATATTTATACTTGATTAGCTACATGGCTTAGGCTATCTATAAAGGACTAAAACTAGGTCAACTTTTCCTTGGGGAGGAAAATATGAAAAGATGTTCGATCATTAGCTTAACATTGCTGTTATTGACCCTGCTGGCTGCTCCAGCGGCGGCCTCTACTTTCTCTTTCGGGAATTCTCAATATACACTTGTACAGAGCAGCGGAATTTCCTGGACTGATGCAAAACTTGCTGCTGAAGCGGCAGGTGGTCATCTAGCAACAATCACTTCTGCTGAAGAGAATAATTTCTTCAAAACCACTATCTTCAATAATCAGCAAAATGCATACTGGTTAGGCGCTTATCAGACAGGTGATAATAACAGAAAGACCCCGACCGACAACTGGAACTGGGTTACCGGCGAGGAATGGAGCTACACAGACTGGTCTCCCGTAGAACCGAACAACGCCGGAAACATCAACGAAGTGTACCTCAGTGCTGACTCCAGATACGGTTTCAAGTGGAACGACGAAGGAGCTGACGTTCCGGGTCAGATCAGAGGCTACGTTGTAGAAACCACAAATGTAGCCCCCACTCCCATCCCAGGCGCAATCTGGATTCTCGGAGCTTCCCTTGCAGCTCTTTTGGGCTTCAAGCGCAAGTTCAAAAAGTAATTCAAGAAGAATATCAGCAATAAAAAATCCCGACAGCCTTTGAGACTGCCGGGATTTTTTATTTACCACGATTTAATTAAAATCTAGAAGGAACAGGCCTCAGACCCGGCTCCTTCAGTAAGTTTGACCATATCACGCAAAATTTTAAGGGTTTCTTCCGCTTCTTTGGGATCGAGCTTACGCAGAGCAAATCCGGCATGAACTATAAGGTAATCACCGACCTCAACTTCTTCACCCATAAGCATAAGAGAAGCGTCAAGGTAGGTTTCACCCTCACCTACTCGGCAACGGGCAACCTGATTCTCAATGGACTGGATTTCTACAGGAATAGCTAAACACATGAAAAACACCCCTTTATCTGAAATTTATGCCTGCTTTTCAAAACTTCCGCCTGCTGCGGCAACTTCTTCAAGTACCTTCTCCATCATAAACGGAAGACGGGCAAGAGTAACATCAGAAACTTCGTCGTGCATTGTCTGGTAATCCTTAGGTTCTACACCGATAACCACACATTCCGGACGCCGATCACAAAGTTCACACAGAACCATAGTATCAAGCAGGTCGGTCTGATGCATTGAATCCTTAAAAGCCAGACTCCTACGCAAATCATCTCCTGTCAAGCGATAAACAGAACCGGGTTCATCATCGCCAAGCACTGCATCCACCACAATCAGAAAATCGCATTCCATCATGGGGCCCATCAATTTGGTACCCAGTGTACCGCCATCCATCAGCTCAACATTAGGCGAAAACGAATACTGTTTCTGCAGTTCAGTTACAACCTTTACTCCAATACCCTCATCAGTAAACAGGATGTTTCCAACACCCAGCACCAAAATCTTCTTATCCATACGAATGCCTCCGGCGGTCAGGCAAAAATTACTTTACAGATGCAATCAGCCCGAACTCCCCTTTTTCAAAACCCTTTTGTGGACTTCACCCAAAAATTCCCACTACAAAACAGATAGCTCATTGCGTTTCCTTAAAGAACTCCATAGCGCACTTCCAATCCACAATTCAATAAAAATATCAGATAATTAATGAGGAAAACCCTACTTATACCGAGAAAACATAAACGGCTAACAGAAAAATAAAAAGGAACCCGGGCAAGCCGGGTTCCTTTTTAATATTTGACTCTATACTGCTAGAGAACCTTGAACTTGTGAACTTCGTTGGTTCTTGCATCAATGACGTGGACACCACAGGCGATACAGGGGTCATAGGAATGAACAGTACGCAGGATTTCAACCGGACGCTTGGGATCTGCGATGGGTGTTCCCATGAGGGCTTCTTCAACCGCAGACATCTTGTTCTGGTTACAGCGAGGACCGAGGTTCCAGGTTGAAGGAACAACGAGCTGGAAGTTTTCGATCTTGCCGCCCTTGATCTTGATCCAGTGAGACAGAGCACCACGGGGAGCGCCGACAAATCCGACACCTTCAGCCTCATCAGGCATTTCCCAGTCAACCGCGAGGTCGGTATTGCCGGAAGCAACATTGTCCTCAAGGTTGTTAACCCAATCAACCATCTTGGTACCGACAACAACGGTTTCAATACCGCGAGCAGCGGTTCTTCCGAGGGTGGAGAACAGTGCTTCGGGTCCGACACCGAGAGTGCCCAGAACGTGATTGACAACAGGCACAACATCCTTATTTCCACGTGCGTAGGAAATAAGGGTCTGAGCCAGCGGACCTACTTCCATGGACTCGCCTTTATATCTGGGAGCCTTCATCCAGGAGTAACGGTCACGGTCTTCGTAAGTGGTGTACTTGGGTTCTGTCACGCCGTCATACGGGTGCAGAGAAGATTTGCCGTTGTACCAGCTGTGGCTGATATCTTCCTTAATCGAATCGGGGTTAAAATCGCCAACGTTGGACAGGTCGCGGTTCATGATTACGCCCTGCTCAAGGAAGCGGCTGTTGATGTCTGCTTCCACGCCGGGGAATTCACCGAAACTCAGGAAGTTGTGGGTACCACCGATGCCGGCCCAGTCCTTATAGTAGGAAGCAACCATCAGCAGGTCAGGAATGTAGCACTCGTTAACGAATGCCATGGTTTCATTGTAAAGATCCTTGAACTGCTTGATGCGTTCCTTGGAAAGGGAATCGTAACAGGTTACGCCGCCCACGATGGTGAATTGGGTGTGCGGATTCTTTGCGCCGAAAACAGCCATTGCACGGGCTGCTTTTACCTGCAGGTGCAGACCTTCAAGGTAGTGAGCAGTGGCAATAAGGTTTTCTTCGGGTTTCAGATAATATGCATCGTGTCCGCCGAGGAAGTAGGCATTGGTAAAGATACCGAGCTGACCGGTATTGACGAAAGCTTTCAGTTTGTCCTGAACTGCCTTGAGGTCTTCAGCCTTGGTCACGCGGGAGGACTGGCTGTTGGCGATAGCTGCTGCCTTTACGGGATCGGCCTGCAGTGCGCTTACAACATCAACCCAGTCAAGAGCGTGCAGATGATAGAAATGCACGATGTGGTCATGAAGATACTGAGCACCGAGAACCAGGTTACGGATGAGACGTGCGTTTTCGGGCAGTTTCTTATCCACGCCTACAGCGTTGTCCACACAACGGGTGGAAGCCAGTGCGTGGGTATAGGTACATACACCGCAGGAACGCTGGGTAAAGTGCTGGGCATCCCTGGGGTCACGACCTTTGAGGATGATTTCCAGACCACGGAAGAGCTGAGAGGAGCTCCATACATTGCTTACCTTACCGTTTTCGACCTCGACTTCAATCTTGAGGTGTCCCTCAATTCGGGTAAGCGGGTCAACGATTACCGGACCGGTATATTTCTTATCGAACGGGGTCGCCATTACAGCAGGACCCGATTTAGCCTTGCAACCAGACATATGTAATCCTCCAAATAGAGTAGAGAGTTAGTTCAAATAACAGTGCAGGAACCTTTCTAGCTCTGCTCGTAGAACGGGCTCATTTCATCCCAGAAGTCGGGCTCACTGCAACCGATGCAGGGGTGGCCGGCTTCAACAGGCCAGTTGGTCTGGTTGAACTTGACTTTCGGACAGTTGTTGTAGGTGTTAGGACCTTTGCAGCCCAGTTCGTACAGGCAGTAGCCCTTCTTGGCTTCTTCGGAAGCAAAGGAAGGAGCGAACAGATCCTGGTCGAAGTATTTGAGTCTGGGGCAGTTGTCATGCACGGACTCGCCGTAGAAGATTTTCGGACGACCGTCGCTGTCGAGTTCAGGAACACCTTTGGTGAGGTAGTGAACTACAGTTCCTACAAAGTTGAAGGGGTTGGTCGGACAACCGGGCAGGTTGACGGTAGTCACGCCGCCAAGAGCAGCGGACACGCCTTTTGCCTGTGACGGGTTGGGAGCAGCAGCCTGAACACCGCCGTAGCAGGCACAGGTGCCGATACAGATGGTAGCTTTAGCTTTAGGAACGATTTCCTGCACGATTTCAAGCATGCTTTTACCGCCCACTTTACCCCAGGCGCCATTTTCGATGGTGGGGATTCCGCCCTCAACAACACAGATGAAACCTTCAGGTGAGTGAACGGCCTCATGCAATGCTTCTTCTGCAGCATGTCCTGCGGCGGCCATGATAGTTTCATGGTAGTCGAGGGAAATGGTGTCGAGAATAAGGGCATCAATGTACGGAGATACAGTGCGAAGAACAGCTTCTGAACAGCCGGTACATTCAGCGGCGTGCAGATAGACAACCGAAGGACGCTTCTTCTGAGTCAGAGCTTCAGCTACAGTTGGCGCAAACGCGGGTCCCATTCCCATAACCGCGGCAGTTGTAGCGCAGAACTTCATGAAGTCGCGGCGGGATACGCCATTCTGCTCAAGGCGTTTTTCCGCTCCATCCTTTCCGAGTCCCACAGAGAATTTCATAAAAACCTCCATCCTCTAATTAAAGATCAGTGGGTATCACCCTCTGGCACTCCGATTTTCGATCCGGGCAGGAAAACATTTCCAACCCAAAACCGAAGCGCATACTAATTTATCAGCATAGGCTCCCATGCAGACAACTAAACCAGCACAATTATAGCAATTGTCACACAGTTACCAACGCATTGAAAATTCTAATTACTCTTAAACCACTTTACTATGACAGCGTCAACCCAAAATGCAAAATTATTGATTTGGATGACTTTTTTATCAAATTATAGAAAAAAACATCACCAAATAACACAAAATAATAATTCTTATATCACTGCGCAAACAAATTATACACTGATTCACACTTAAGGAAAATCACTTTAACAATATGTCGCAAACAACCATTTCGCACTAATCACCAATTCATAGCACTATAAGCACAAAAAAACGCGACCCAAATATGGGCCGCGTCTGAGAACTAACAGTACAACAACAGTGTCTAAAAAGGAAATCTATCCTCTATCCAGCATAAATTCCTCAATTTTTGCTTTAATTTCTACAAAGATTGCATCCGGCGTCTTGGTGGCATCAACAACAACAATACGCTCATTATTGAGCGCAGCCCATGTGAGATACCCTTCCCTGACTCTGCCATGGAAATCCAGAGACTCAGCCTCAAAACGGCCCTCCTCCTGCATCTTGTTTTCGTGCAGGTTGCGGGTCATAGCCCTTTTTAGTCCCATTTCGGGCTCTATATCCAGAAGTATAGTCAAATCAGGCCAGTGTCCGCAGACAGCTACGTCATTAAGTTCCCGCAGCAGCTTAGGGTCCAGTCCCCTGCCGTAGCCCTGATATACGATGGTAGAATCAGCAAATCTGTCTGAAATGACAACCTTGCCCGCTTCAAGCGCGGGACGCACCACCTGACTGACGTGCTGGGCACGGTCAGCGAGATAAAGGAACAGCTCACATTCTCCGGTAATATCGGTGCTGTCCATATTGAGAAGGATCTTACGCAATTCTTTGCCGATGCGACTGCCTCCCGGCTCGAGAGTAATAATCACGTCCCGGCCGGATTCCTCCAGCCAGTCCTTCAGCAGTTTGATCTGTGTGGTTTTGCCGGTCCCTTCTATCCCTTCAAAGGTAATGAACATTGAGCCTCCGATTTTTTCAGTTCACATTTGCTGCCAGGATCGTCCGGTGATTTTTCAGGCCTGTACAGATACCGGTCCAGAAACCTCTGGTAAGGAGTCCAGTTGGAGCTGCCGCCCTCAAGCTTATCAAGTTCGGCAAAAATTGTATTCATCTTTGCATCAATGTTGTCCGCAAAATGCAGGATGAATGCTTCAGGGGTCTTCGGACGTTTGGGCGCACCAAATTCATACTCGCCATGATGTGACAGGATCAAGTGTTTCAGATGGAGCTTAAGGCTGTCATCAAGATCCCGTGATTTTCGCAGGAAAGGATCAAGAACCTCCACGCCGATGTGGATATGACCGAGCAATCGACCTTCGTCGGTATAATCGTTGGTCAACCCGCCTGAAAGCTCCCAGGCCTTGCCCAGATCATGAAAAATCGCCGCAGCAAGCAGCACCTGCCGGTCGACCTGCGGATAATTGTCACAGATGGACATGCACAGACGGGCAACAGCCAGAGTATGTTCAAGGAGTCCACCTACATATGCGTGGTGCACAGCCTTGGCTCCGGTCGCCGTAAGCAATCGGGAATAAATCTCTTCATCCTTGAGCACCCTGCGGCAGAACTTCTTCCACGGGACATGAATCATGTGCTCGGCGATCAGAAAATCCAGTTCCTGCATCATGTCTTCCGGCTTCTCCTTGCTGGAAGGCAGAAACGCGGTTATGTCAAGACGACATCTGTCAGGGTCAAGAATTTCCATAACCTCTACGGTTAACTGCGGCTTATCCCTGTATGCCCCGACAAGTCCGCCCGCAACAACAAACATACCCGGCTCAAGAGTTGGGAAAGACTGGCTGAGAGGGCTCCAGACCTTCGCCTCGACCGCCCCGGAATTATCCTGAAGACGCAGGTTCCAGAACGGTCCGTTCCTTGATTCACGCAGTTGGGCCTCGCCCACGAGGAAAAGATCTCTCACCCTTTCCCCGCTTATAAAATCTTTAATATATGTAGTTTTTTGCGACACTTCTTGCTATTCCTGAATTGCTTTGATACCTCGCCCGTAGGCGTTGTCATTCTACCGGCAACGGATTGTCTGAACAACAACTGTCCGGAATCTGTATACATAGTCAAACCACATGAAAGCGTCCAATTTTTTTTTGCGCCTTTCTTAGACGGAGACACTGATGAATATACTTTTGACCAATGATGACGGAATCCAGGCCGTTGGGCTCAGGGCTCTTTACCATGCCCTGAAACGGGCGGGAATGAAGGTACAGGTGGTTGCCCCGGTAGCTGAACAGTCTGCCGTAGGTCACGCCGTGTCCCTGTCTTCCCCTCTGCGGGTTAAAAAATTCGAGGAGGACGGCTTCTCCGGGCTGGGTGTTTACGGAACTCCGGTGGACTGCGTCAAGCTCGGACTTACTACACTGCTTGAAAATAAACCGGATATCGTGGTGTCCGGCATCAACAGCGGTGCAAACGTCGGGGTTGATATTATTTATTCCGGAACTGTTTCCGCTGCAACGGAAGGAGCCCTCATGGGTTACCCAGCCATTGCTGTCTCCTATGACAGTTTCAGCCCGAAGGATCTCAGCGGTCAGGGCGATTATTGTGCTGACCTCCTTTCAAAAATTCCGTGGGCGGACCTTGAGCCGAAGACCGTGGTAAACCTGAACTTCCCGGCCATCCCAATTTCGGAGACCAAGGGACTTGAAATATGCAGGCACACCCGGGTATCGTGGCAGGACTGGTATGAAGTCCGTCAGGATCCAAGAGGTCACACCTATTACTGGCTCGACGGTGTTATGCCCAAAGAAAAAATCAGCCCCGGAACAGACCGGGATCTTCTAAGCAACGGATATGTAACCATGACTCCGCTGCATTTTGATTTCACCGACCGTGCGGCAATTGTCACACTGGAGAAATGTTTGAAAAGCTAGTTCATATACAATTTGTTCTGTGTGTGGACATTTTGTTTCTATATAGTATATAAAGAATCAATTTGAACCGAATGCGGTAATTGATTCCGGATTACGGTGCGCAGCAGTCGCCAGGGAAAATTGTCTGCTGCTCTACCCCGGACAAACCTGCAACTTGAATAATCCAGGCTATTCCACCAAGGAGGAGTTAATGCCACTCGTTTCGCCTAAAGAAATGTTTGAAGGGGCCTATGACGGCGGCTATGCCATCGGCGCGTTTAACGTGAACAACATGGAGATCATTCAGGGAATCATGGAAGCCGGCAGCGAGGAGAGAGCTCCCCTTATTCTGCAGGTTTCCGCCGGAGCCAAAAAATACGCCGGACTGGGTTACATAACCAAACTCATGGAAGCCGCCCTGATGGAAACTGACCTGCCCGTTGTGCTCCACCTTGACCACGGCGCAAACTTCGAGATCTGCAAGGAAGTAATCGACGGCGGTTTTACCTCTGTAATGATTGACGGCTCCCATCTTCCTTTTGAAGAAAACATCGCTGAGACCAAAAGAGTTGTTGAATATGCCCACGACAAGGGTGTCTGGGTTGAAGCAGAACTGGGTCGCCTTGCCGGAGTGGAAGAACACGTTGTATCCGACAGGACCATCTACACCGATCCTGACGAAGCAGTAGAATTCGTGGAACGCAGCGGCTGCGACTCTCTCGCCATCGCCATCGGCACCAGCCACGGCGCATATAAATTTACCGGCGAAGCCAGACTCGACTTTGACCGTCTGGACAAAATCGGTTCCATGATGCCCAAATACCCAATCGTTCTGCACGGAGCTTCCAGCGTTGTTCAGGAATACGTAACCATGGCCAACGAATTCGGCGCTGAAATCGGCGGAGCCAAGGGTGTACCCGAGGAACTGCTGCGCAAGGCAGCTTCCAAGGCTGTCTGCAAGATCAACATCGACACAGACATCCGTCTGGCCATGACTGCGGTCATCCGCAAGTTCCTCGCCGAGAACCCCACTAAATTCGATCCGCGCGGCTACCTTGGCGAATCTCGCAAGGCCGTCAAGGAAATGGTCCGTCACAAGATCGTTAACGTGCTGGGTTGTTCCAACAAAGCATAAGCATTAGCCATAAGTAAGGCCGCCTCCAGGGAAAAGGCGGCCTTACTTATCTATGATAACAAGGGATCGCATCGGTTCCGATGCATTTTAAGGGAAGATTGCCCCCGTCGCCTTCGCACAGTTGATCTGCTTGCAAGCGGGAACCGGAGTCCGCAACAGGACACGGAACATCTGAAGGAGAAACAGATGCCCGCCTGCCTGAAGTACTGCTTGTTTGTGCCCTTTTACCCGGGGTGCAAACCTGCGGACGGTCCTTCGAAGATCTGCCGCAGGGTGTAACAGGGGCGGAAAAGGAGAAAACTGATAATGGCTGTAAAACTTGGGATTAATGGATTCGGCAGAATCGGACGCTACCTTGTACGCCTGATTCACGACAGCAAGGACTTCGACCTTGTCGCCATCAATGCCCGTGCTTCCAACGAAGACCTCGCTCTTCTTTTCAAGCACGATTCCGTCCACGGAACCTTCAACGCCGAAGTGGAAGCCACCGAAAAAGGCTTCACCATCAACGGCAAGGAAATTATAGTCACCCGCTGCGCTCCAGGTGAATGGCAGTGGGCTGAACTTGGCTGTGACATGGTAGCAGAGACAACCGGAAAATTCCGTGACCGCGAAAGCTGCCTCAAGCACATCGCCTGCGGAGCAAAAAAGGTTATAATCAGCTCTCCCGGTATCGACGCCGACAACACCATTGTCATGGGTGTTAACGATGATACTCTGAAAGCTGAAGACAACATTGTTTCCGGTGCATCCTGCACAACCAACTGTCTGGCCCCGGTAGCCAAGGTTATCAACGATGCATTCGGCCTCGAACGCGGCCTGATGACTACCGTTCATGCCTACACCATGAGCCAGAGAGTTCTGGACGGCTCCCACAAGGATATCCGCCGTGCCAGAGCTTGTGCCGTGAACATGGTTCCCACCACCACCGGTGCTGCCAAAGCAGTAACCATGGTTATCCCCGAACTGAAGGGCAAGCTGGACGGTATGTCCATCCGTGTCCCTACACCCAACGTATCTTTGGTGGACCTGACCTGCGACCTCGGCCGGGCTACCACAAAAGAAGAAGTGAACGCAGTGCTGGCAAAAGCAGCCAACGAGCATATGGGCTACACTGAAAAACCGCTGGTTTCCACCGACTACCTCGGTGACACCCACGGTGGAGTTGTGGATGGCCCCCTTACCGAAGTGATGGACGGCACCATGCTCAAGCTCATCATCTGGTACGACAACGAAGCAAGCTTCACCAACCAGCTTGTCCGCCTGATGAAAAAAGTAGCCGGCATGATGTAGCACACCTGCTGTGAGTGAGTGCCTTTTATGAAAGGAACAGAAGGTCACACACAGGCTCAAGTCTTCGCCGCATGACTGGCGATACCTCAGCAAAAGAACGGGCCGCAATATCCCAAGGATATTGCGGCCTTTGCCATTACATGGTCAGCACTATATATTTCAAATCGAAATCAGCAGGAAGGCAGGACCGCATGAAAAAAATACAGCCTCCATTGAAATTCATAGATTCACCATTTGGGCAATGTCAGTCCTTTACGTATCCTGCCATGCAACCACACAGGAATAAAAAGTGCCATCATTCAGTCGAATATGAACCTTGACTCACCTTTTTCAATAACCTGCTAGATTTATTTTCAATTCCATAGTAACAGATAAAATCATGTATCAGGACAAATCCACTTTGACAGGCAAGGACAAGAGCAGGAGATATATTCTGGACTGCTTACTTTTCGCTGTCCTGCTAGTTCTTTCCGGCCTGTTTCTGTACGATGGGACAACCAGCCTCGGCTATAACTGGCAATGGTTCCGCATACCTGAATACCTCATCAGCATAAGTGAAGATGGGATAAGACCCGGACTGCTGCTGCAGGGATTGGCGGTAACTTTAAAAATTTCAGCAATCAGCTTTGTACTGACTTTTGCCATCGGTCTGGGTACGGCCATACTGAGGTTGTCAGGATCAATGGTCGGCAACGGACTGGCCCGCGCTTATCTGGAAATTATCCGCAACACCCCCCTGCTGATCCAACTGTTCTTTGTATATTTTGTTGTGGCCCCTATTGCAGGGCTCAACGGATTCTGGGCCGCAGTAATTTCACTCAGTTTTTTTGAAGGGGCCTATGCTTCAGAAATATTCAGGGCCGGAATTACGTCCATCGACAAAGGACAATGGGAGGCTGCCTACAGTCTTGGTGGAGGGAGCAGATTTGCATACACCAATGTTATCCTTCCGCAGGCCATTCCACGAATAGCCCCCCCCTTGGCAGGACAGGCAATTTCGCTGGTCAAGGACTCGGCACTGGTCAGTACCGTAGCAATTTACGACCTGACCATGCAGGGTCAATCCATAATTTCCGACACCTTTATGACTTTTGAAATCTGGTTTACTGTAGCAGCCATATACCTCTGCATAACTCTGATCCTTTCATGGAGTCTGGACAGAATGGCAGCAAGATTCAAAAGCAGGTGGTAAAACAAACCCAAAACAACTGGAGGAAATAATGACTTTATGGAGAACAGTAACAATCGGGATAGCAGCAATAGTTCTGATCGTCGGGGTATCATCGGCAGTATGGGCAGGAGATGCCCGCCTTGAACTGGCACAGGAAAGCACACTGGAAACCGTTCTTCAACGCAAGGCGTTGCGGGTAGGATTCTCAACATTCAAACCGTGGGCGATGAAGAGCAAAAACGGAGACTTTATCGGCTTTGAAATAGACGTAGCCAAGCGCCTTGCAGAAGATATGGGAGTCGAGGTCCGCTTTATCCCCACCAAATGGGACGGAATCATTCCCGCACTGCTGACCGGTAAATTCGACATCATTATCGGCGGCATGGGCATTACCCCCAAACGAAACCTGAAAGTCAATTTTTCCGATCCCTACGAATTCAGCGGCATGTCCATTGTGGCGAACAAGGATGTGGCACCGGATAAAAGTGACCTCAAGGATTTCAACAACGAATCGACCACCGTATCCGTTCGTCTCGGAACCACCGCTGAAAAAGCTGCCGGAAATTTTCTGCCTAAAGCCAGAATGCTTAAATTCAACGATGAAGCGGCTTCCATTCAGGAACTGCTGAACGGCAAGGCCGCATGCCTTATAGCATCCAATCCGCTGCCGGAGAATCTGGTCAAAAAATATCCCGGCAAATTATATCTCCCGCTGCAGGCCGACTTTACGCAGGAACCTATCGGCTTTGCTGTCCGCAAGGGCGATCCGGACTTCCTCAACTTCCTCAACAACTGGATCAAAGTCACCAATTCCGAAGGCTGGCTTGAAGCACGCTACAACTACTGGTTCAAAACCGACGAATGGCAGTCTCTCGTAGAATAAAACACCCCTGATGCATAATTCTGATACGAAAATAACCTCCCTGGATGTGCTGCTTCTGGCAGCCATCCTGGGAGGCCTGATATGGTTTGCCTATCATATAATGTCCCAGTTGAACTACAACTGGGACTGGTCTGTTGTGCCCGGCTATATTGTCAGGATCGACCAGGCCAGCGGTGAGTGGAAGACAGGACTGCTCACACAGGGGCTGCTTGTGACTCTGCGCCTCTCCATATGGTCAATTGCTTTCGGCATGATAATAGGAACGCTAATGGGGATTTGGAGGGTAAGCCCGCACCCGCTCCTCCGAATGATCTCCGGAACATACGTCGGCCTCATCCGCAACATTCCTCCGCTGGTGCTTATTTTCATTTTTTATTTTTTTCTTGGGGACCAGATCATGCAAGCAACAGGTATCACGGAACTGTCCTACACCCTGGATGACAGGAATTCTCCCCTGCTGGTTCTGCTGTGCGGACCTACGGAACAACTTCCGGCCTTCCTCTCCGGAGTCATAACCATGTCCCTGTTCGAGGGAGCATACATAACCGAAATTGTCCGAGCAGGAATTGAATCAGTTGAAACCGAGCAGTGGGAGGCCTCCTCAGCTCTGGGATTTACCCGGGCTGGACAAATGCAGCACATCATTCTGCCTCAGGCCTTCAGCCGTTCACTCCCGCCGCTTGCCGGACAATTCATCTCCACAATCAAAGATTCCTCCATTGTGTCGGTGATCTCCATTCAGGAGCTGACCTTTTCCGGGCAGGAGCTGATGTCCGCCACTTACAGGACCTTTGAAATATGGACTGTTGTTCTCATCATGTACTTCCTGCTGACCTTTCCATGCTCCATCTGCGTCAGGGCACTGGAAAAACGGATGAACAATCACAGACAGGACTGACAATAAACCGGCATCACACCGCGACCCGTACATTCCTGCAGCAAACAGCACTCGGAAAACGCAGCGAAGTTGAAAAATTCTCCGCAGTGCACCGGAAATACCCCGCCACACTGCTGCATATTTCGTTGAAGCAGCCAACCACACGCGGATCGAACTGCGTGCCTGAACAACGATTGATTTCCGCGACTATGTCCGTAAAAGGCAGGGCCTTGCGGTATGGACGATTGCTGGCCATTGCCGAAAGGGTGTCGGCAACAGCAATTATCCGTGCTTCCAGGGGAATATCCTCACCGGCGAGTCCATATGGATAGCCCTTGCCATCAAACCTTTCATGGTGATGCAGGATCGACCGGGTAATGATGTTTATTCCCGTCAGGGATGTTACTGGTGAAACAATATCCGCCCCCACCTGAGGGTGACGTTGAATAACCTTGAATTCTTCGTCCGTCAGCCTGCCGTCCTTCTGCAGAATTGCATCAGGCACCCCGATTTTACCTATATCATGCAGGTGACCGGCTATGTGCAGCAGATCGCACCTGTCCGCTTCGAGCCCCATCTGCATACCGATTTTATGGGAAAGAACCGCCACATCCTCGGAATGCGAACAGGTATATGGATCCTTGGCATCAATGGCATTGCCCAAGGATTCGGCAAACTGATGAACAGTCATGTTCACCCGGCAGGCTCTGTGGCTTCCGGTCGCAGGACTGCAATATTCGTTATTATTTTTCATTGTATTTCAAATCCATTTTTCATTGTATTTTGAACCCTTCAGATGCACTTCAAATATTGAATTTGAATATCAATGTCAATTACAAAAAAAGATGAAAGTTATACTAAAATTTAACCGGAATCTTTTATAAATCACGTCTATTTTCAGACCAGTGAGATCTGAAACCAGTAGATTAAGCACTATCCACATGAAATTAAAAGTCAAATTAACACAACCGTAACACAACCGACACCTGTGTCTAACCATGTAAACATAACTTCGCCCTCAGCAAAAGCTGAGGAGGATAATCGGCATGTCGCTAAAATTGAAATTGATCGCGTTCTGTGCAGCGCTAGGGCTGATCCCGCTGATCATAGTCGGGACATTCAGCGTGGAGCTTGCGTCGAATGCGCTCTCCGCCCAGGCATTCGGGCAACTGGAATCCGTACGGGATTCAAAAAAGAAAAACCTGCAGGACCTAGTGGAAAAATGGTTCCACGAAGCCACCCTGTTTTCCAATGTGAAGGAAATATACAGCACCGTCGGACTCATCGGCGAATATACCATGGAAAACGAAATTCCCGGTAAACGGCTTAATGTAGACTCACCGGAATATCAGGAACTCCACCAGTACGCTACCCCGCCTTTCAAACCATTTGTTGAAACTCTCGGTTACGACGACGCCATTCTCATAAATGATTACGGCAGAGTAATATACACCTATAAAAAACAAAAAGACCTTGGAGCAGACCTCAAAAAAGGACAGTACAGAAACTCCAGCCTTGCCCGAGCATTCAACCGCGCAGTAAAAGGCGAAACTGTATTTGCGGATTTCGAACCCTATGCTCCTCTGAACAATGAACCTGTCGCTTTTGTCTGCGCTCCCGTACACTCCCATGCTGGGGATATTCAGGGAGTTATTGCACTGCGTATTCCCCTGAAAGAAATCAACTCAATCATGACCCTGCGCACTGGCATGGGCTATACCGGGGAATCATACCTTGTAGGAGCAGATTTCCTCATGCGCTCGGACTCAGAACTCTACCCGCTTTTCCGCTCGGTGAAGACATCCTTTGCAAATCCAGATAATGGCAAGGTTGAGTCTGATGCTGTAAAGCTCGCACTTGAAGGCAAGAGCAGCACCGCCATTATGCCCAATAAAAGCGGTATGGATATGCTGACCGCCTACACTCCCATCCAGATTGGAGAATCCCGCTGGGCACTTATCTCTGAAATCCAGAAAGAGGAAGCATTCCAGGCCGTATCCCAATTGAGGCTTGCAGCCTTGGCAATATCAGCCGTCACCGCCATATTTGTCTGCGTATCGTCAATCATATTCCTTAACAGGACAATCGTGACCCCACTGAAACGTATTGAAAATTTCGTAAGCCAAATAACCAGCGGAGACTTCAAGGTTGAACTGGAAGGGAGATTCAAATCAGAAATCAAAAATCTCGCGGACGGTATTCAGGCAATGGTAGGGGAACTCAAGAACAAACTTGGCTTCTCTCAAGGTGTGCTAGACGGCATGACCGTACCCTGTCTCATCTCTGACACAGACGCAAATATATCCTATATTAACGAGCAGTTATGCATGCTGCTTGAAAGTGGAACTTCCTGTGCGAACTGGATAGGACGCCCGGTTAAGGAGCTTTTGCAGGCTCCTGCAGGAGAGAAGGGAATCCTTACAACATGCCTTGAAAACAAAACACCTGTGCTGAATGTGGAAAGGCGCTGGAAAACCAAGCAAGGAAACTTCAGGGACGTCCGCATCGACGCTGCACCGCTCTATGATCTCGACGGAGAACTCATCGGCGGATTTGCCATCATAGTCGACCTTACTGACATTAAGGCCAAAGAGGAAAAAATACGCGAACAGAACGCAGTAATGGTTGAAATAACCGAAAAGGCCAGAACGATATCTCAGTATCTGACCAGAGGTGCTTCTGAAATTGAACATCAGGTTGACCAGGTTTCTTCAAACACTGATAAGCAGTTCGAACGCATTGAATATTCATCACAAGCCATAACCGAAATGAACCAGACTCTGATGAATTCTGCCCAGAATGCTGAAAATGCAGCCGAACAGGCCAAGAACACCCGCTCAAGAGCTGAGGGCGGAATGCAGACCATGACTGAAACCAGTGTTGCCATAAAACAGCTTCAGTCACTTTCAGACATCGTTAAAGATAACATGCACACCCTTGGCGAGCACAGTGAATCCATAGGCGGCATAATCGGCGTAATCAACGACATTGCCGACCAGACCAACCTTCTCGCTCTGAACGCGGCAATTGAGGCTGCAAGGGCCGGTGAAGCGGGACGTGGTTTTGCTGTCGTTGCAGATGAAGTGCGCAAGCTTGCCGAAAAGACAATGCAGTCCACAAGAGAAGTTGAAGAGGCTATCAAGCGAATCCAGATATCAGCCCGAAACAACATTGAGAATACTGATATGACTGTGCAGGCGGTCGAACACGCCAGCGGACTTGTTCAACAATCCGTCGGCGCATTCAAGGAAATTTCCGAAATGTCCGTTGATACCGCAACCGAAATCATGCGCATTGCCGAAGCAACGGAACAACAGTCCTCTGCACACGACCAGATCCATGCATCCGTGGAAGACCTCAAGAGACTGGCCGACGACACCAGAAACGACATGCGCGGTTCAGCCAAGTCCATCACCAGCCTTTCCAGAACGGCACAGGAACTGGAAAAGCTGATAGACAGACTCAGCTCTGCCGGAGGAATGCAGGAATAACATTACAAAAACTAAAAACAACGAAGCCCCGCAAGGTATCCATTCACCTTGCGGGGCTTTGTTTACTGCTATCAAAATTCTACCAGCGGCCCATGCTCTCCATGACTTCCTCCAGACGAAAGGCTTCATTCTGGAGTGCTTCGTCATCAAGCTTGCTCTCGGTAACATCAAAGGGCTTACCAAGCCGGACATCGCAACGATGAAAAGGCCTGGGCAATTCAAACCTATCCCAAGAACGTGTGAAAATAAACGGATTGGAAGGCTTGGCGCGCATCGGGATTATTGCCGCTCCTGTTTTCTGCGCAATGGCAAGAATTCCCGGCTTAACCTTATGACGCGGTCCCTTTGGTCCGTCCATGGTGATGGCTCCGACCTTTCCGTCCTTGCGCATAACCCGCGCAACGCCGAGCATGGCTTTCAGCCCCCCACGGGTTGAAGAACCGCGCGCAACTTCATATCCGATACGTTCCAGCACTTCGGTAATAATCTGGCCGTCCTTGCTGTCGCTGGCCATGGTTACAAGCGGCAATCCTTTCAGATACCCCAGCCCGATCAGACTGAAAAGCTCGTTGTGCCAGAGAGCCAGCATGACCGGCCTCCCCTGTTCAAGGAGCCCGAGAATATTGTCATAGCCGTCCAGTTCAAAACGCATGGAACGCACCCACAACTTATACAGAAAGGCTGCCTGAGGAGCAAAAACAACCGGGTTGATATTCATTGCTAATGGTTGTCCTGAAACTGCATGTTATAAAGCTTCTGATACAGGGGAGACGTTTCAAGCAGTTCCTTGTGAGTTCCCTTGGATACAATCTTTCCCTTTTCCATGACGACGATCACATCAGCAGAAAGCACCGTTGAAAGGCGGTGTGCGATTACGATGCTGGTACGGTCCTTCATCAGGTTTTCAAGGGCCAACTGAACAATACGCTCGGCCTCTGTATCGAGAGCGCTGGTCGCTTCATCAAGAATAAGCAGCGGGGGGTTCTTGAGCAGAGCCCTTGCAATTGTCAGACGCTGTTTCTGTCCGCCGGAAAGCCTTACGCCGCGTTCCCCGACTACTGTTTCATAACCTTCGGGAAGCTTCTCGATGAATTCATGTGCGAAAGCAGTCTGCGCGGCCTTAATGACATTGTCTTCGGATGCACCGTGGTCAACATATGCAATGTTATCACGCACGGAGGCATTAAACAGGAAGGTATCCTGTGAAACCATACCTATGTTAAGGCGTAGCGACTTGAGGGAATACTCACCAAGATTCCTTCCGTTAAGAAGTATCTTTCCATCCGCGCTGTCATAGAATCTGGGGATAAGGTTGACCAGTGTGGTTTTACCTGATCCGCTCGGACCTACAATTGCAACCTTCTGACCGGCGGTAACATCAAGGTTGATGTTGTCCAGAACAGGCCGGTCACTGGAAGAATAGCTGAAAGTGAGATTCTTGATTTCAAGCTTTTCAAACGGAAGCTCAAGCTCTGTTGATCCGCCCTTTTCAACATGGATATCAGGGGAATCAAGGATTTCGAAAACCCTTTCCGCCCCGGCAAAAGCACGCTGAATGGTCAGGTTCGCGTTGTTGATCTTCTTGACCGGCTCGTAAAGCATGATCAGGGCAGCGATAAACGAAAAGAATGTACCCGGAGTAGAATTGCCGTCAATGACCTCCTTTCCTCCGTACCAGAGCACCAGCCCGATACCGAATGCACCGACAATTTCCATAACTCGCGAGGAAAGTTCCGAATGAAGCACCTGCTTGATGGCAATCCTGACCAGACGATTATTCTCCACCTCAAACTTGCCGGACTCAAGCTTCTCGTTTGCAAAAGCCTTGATGACCTTTACACCGCTGAAAGCTTCCTGAAGCTGGGCATTGATGTCGGAAATCTTGACCTGATTCTTGCGCCCGAGCTTACGCAGCTTCCGCCCGAAATAGAAAAACGGAAAAATCGCCAACGGCAGCACCAGAACAGCAAAACAGGCCAGATACGGATCCCGGTAAAAAACAAGGCCGATAAGCCCGATGATGGTAACAACTTCCCTGATCATCATGACAAAAGAAGGGAGGCTCTGCCTTATTTCCATAACGTCGTTCAGGATTCTGGACATGAGCATCCCGACCTGACTCTCTTCGAAAAATCCCATGGGGAGACAGACAATTTTCTCAAACAGATCGTTTCTGAGCCGTTCAAGAACCAGAAGCCCGGCAGTATTCATCAGGTAAGACTGCAGAAATCTGAAAACCCCTTTGATCAGCATGACCAGAACAAAGGCAATAGGCACAAGCATCAAGGCCTGACGGTCCTTGTTGATGAAGATATCATCCATGGCCGGCTGAATAAGATAAGCCGTTGCGGCGGTGGCGGCAGCCACAAATCCCATGGATACAAAAGCAACAAAAATCCTGAATTTGTAGGGTACGAAATATGAAAGACATCTCTTGATAAGATGCTTGTTTTTTACGTAGCTATATTTATCGCCTGTTGGCAAAATATTCTCCTTGTTTATGGCGTTAGGCCGATTGCGTCTTTTCCTTACTTCTCATTTGATTTCATCGCAAGTGCCTATTCATATTCCATAGAAAATCACAATAAGTCATAGTTAGTTCAATAACATTTATCAATTTGCAACAAAGTCTCCACTATGATTCAAATCCGGAGAGGAGGACATTATTCATGTCAGTAAAACTTGATTGTCAGGGACTGCCCTGCCCGCAACCGGTTATTAAATGTAAAAACGCCATTGAATCAGATAACCCATCCTCAATCGAAGCAGTAGTGGATAATGAGGCCGCCAAGGAAAACGTCTCCCGTTTCATGGCAACCAAAGGCTACAATGTGGCCGTTTCCCAACAGGGATCACTCTTTACAATAAAGGGGACAAAATCATCAACCGATGCCCCGGCAGAATGCGAAGAGTGCGTTGTCATGAGTGATGAGGAACTGTCCCGGATAGGCAGTAAGACTCTTGTCTTTCTTGATAACGAATTTCTCGGAAAAGGCGACGACACTCTGGGTGCAAAGCTGATGTTCAATTTCCTGGCCACCCTGCCTGAACTTGGCGAAACCCTCTGGCGTATAATCATGGTCAACAGTGCAGTCAAACTTTCTGCTGCAGGTAACCCCTGTCTGGAAAAACTCAAGGATCTTGAAAAATCCGGAGTCTCCATTCTTGTCTGCGGAACTTGTCTTGACCATTTTGGTCTGCTCGATAAAAAAGAAGTCGGCGAAACCACAAATATGCTCGACGTGGTTACCTCCCTCCAGCTTGCAAGCAAAGTAATTAAAGCATAAAAATTGTCCATAAGGCTGGGGAAGAACTTACACGAGCTTCCTCAGCCTAATAATCACCGATTGTTTCAGACTGAATCTCAGCCCACACACAATTTGGACAAGATAAGACCTGCTACACCTGCAAATAATCCCACCTGAAATAGTTCGACGTTACTCCCAATGTCCTGTACAGCTCACAACACGGAACGAAATCAATATATACGTAAAATTCAGCACAACTGACGCCCGCTCCGGAGCGGAACAAAAATTATGACCGAAAAACAAACAATCAGACTAAACAAATACATCGCTTCAGCAGGACTTACTTCACGCCGTGGAGCAGACGAACTGGTCCAACAGGGCAAGGTAAAAATCAACGGAGTCATAGCTGACTCTCCGGGCATTCAGGTTGATCCGGATACCGACGTAGTCGAGGTCAACGGTAAACCCGTTCGGCATGACACCGATTCCGGCGAAACCTACATCATGCTCCATAAGCCGATTGAAGTTGTCACCACGGCCAAAGATCCTCAGGGACGCAAAACAGTTATAGACCTCCTGCCTCAGGACATCGTCAACAAGAGAGTTTTCCCAGTTGGCAGACTGGACTTCTATTCCGAAGGGCTTCTGCTGCTGACCACCGATGGAGAACTATGCAACCGCATGACCCACCCCCGCTGGCACCTGCCAAAAGTCTACCATGTTACTATCAGAGGCAAACTGAGTCCCCGCGAGATTTCAATAATGGAAGCCGGAATGGTACTTGACGGAGGCGAACCGCTGGCTCCGGTAAGCATCAGGCTGCTGTCTGAAATCGGAGACACTGCCAAATACGAGATGACCCTGCATCAGGGCATAAACCGCCAGATCAGGCGCATGTTCGGAGAGTTCGACAAGACCATACTCAGACTCCAGAGAGTAAGGCAGGGCCGTATTGAGCTGGGCAACTTAAAACGGGGCAAATGGCGCGAACTGACAGGGAAGGAACTGACCATGCTGAAAAAAGACCTCAATATGAAATAATAAAGTCAATAGACTGAAAGCCTCCAAAACAAACTTCATTTCAAGATACGGCAGGCTATTTTATGAGGAATCGAAAAAATAGACCGCAAAAATCAATATGATATTGCGGTCTTTGTTTGAATAAGGTCAGTTACTCACTCGTTGGTCAAGTATCTTTTGGAAGCCAATGTGCCGAAGACCAGCTAAAAAAGTATAGGATTAAAATCCGTTATCAAGAAATTTAAACCCCCGAAGGGCCGTCGAGCCAGACTTTACAGTCCTCCCGAATACCGGCTACAAATCCCTGAATGCTTCGAATATCTGCCGGGCGCGTTTTTTTCCAATCCCGTCAACCTGCTCCAGCTCGGCGACTGTTGCGGACTTCATCTTATCAACAGCACCGAAGGCATCCCAGAGCAAGCGGGCCGTTTTGGGCCCTATTCCCGGAAGGGAAAGCACTTCGCTTTGCAGCACCTTTTTCTTGCGTGATTTGCGCTGCTTGCCGATGACAAAACGGTGTGCTTCATCTCGAATCCGCTGCAGAAAAAGCAGTTCAGCACTCCCGCCCTTGAGCGGAAGGTGATTCTTGCGTCCGGGCCTGAATATCCGGTCCTCAAGCTCTCCGGCTTTCCTGGTTGGTCCCTTGGCTATGGAAGCCAGATGCGGAGCTGGCTCACCTTCACTCCAGCTGTCTGCAAGTGCTTTTTCCACAGAAGCAAGCTGTCCCTTGCCCCCATCTATTAAGATAAGATCTGCCCACGGAGGCCCCGACTCAATACGCCTGACAACCCAGCTGTAGAGAGCCGCATAATCATCCGATGAATGCTCAAGTTCCGGAAAAGAATACGTGCGGTACTGGGATTTTTCCGACCTGCCCTCCTCAAAAACAACCATGCCGACTCGCATACCTTCACCGCCAAGGTGCGAGGCATCAATACATTCAATGCGCTGCGGCGGACCTGACAGCTGAAGCTTTGCAGCCAGCACCTCAAGAATATTCTCATTCTTCTTTTCTCGAGCCCCGATAGCGGCATTCTTGCGGGCGATTTCAAGCAACCGTTTTTCCTCTCCACTTTGGGCAGTGACAATTCGCACCGGAGTCCGGCTCCGCTCTGTAAGAATCTCTGCGGACTCCTGCATATCAAATTCAAATGGGACCATTAGCTTTGCAGGAATAAATTTAGTGGCGGTATAAAACTGGGAAACAAAACTGTGCAGAATCTCTTCCCCTTCCTCAAGACTGAGTCCGGGCCAGAAAAAATTCTGCTTGTCGAGAAGCCTGCCCTTCCTTACGAAAAGGAGTCCCAACCCAACGCCTTGCTCTGATTCAGCCAGCGCAATGACATCAATATCAGTCCACTCGTCCAGAACCACGGACTGTTTCTCAATGGTCTTGCTGACTGCCTTGATCTGATCCCTGAACTTGGCAGCCTTTTCAAACTCCAAAGCTTCAGATGCAGTTTCCATTTCATGCCGCAAAGAAGAAAGCAGATCCCCAGCCCTCCCGGAGAGAAGCATCTCAACCTTGCGGACCATCTCCATGTAATCCTGACGCGGAACAAAATTTACACACGGCCCAAGACACTGGCCGATGTCATGATACAGACAGGGACGGACCCTGTTTTTAAATGCTGAATCAGAACACTTGCGTAACGGAAAAACCTTACCCAACAGTTTCCATGTTTCACGGGCAAAGAAACTGGAGGTGTAGGGACCGAAATAGACCGACCCGTCGCGAACAACCTTGCGGGTAAGCCTCAAGCGCGGATACTCGGATTTCTTGTCCAACTGAAATAGCACGTACTGCTTATCATCGCGCAGAACTATATTATATTTGGGCCGGTGTTTTTTTATCAGGCTGGCTTCAAGGAGAAGAGCTTCCTTTTCAGTGCCAGTAACCAAAGTATCGATCTGCGCGATCTTGGATACAAGCACCCTTGTTTTCGGGGTATGCTTATCCACTGCCCGGAAATAGGATGAAAGTCTCTTACGCAGATCACGAGCCTTACCTACATAGATAATTCTCCCGAGCAAATCCTTCATCAAATAAACGCCTGGAGTTCCGGGATAATCCGCACCTATGAAATCAAAACTCATTGCATACACATCCGTAAAATTTTTTAAACCGCACTTGATTCGGTAATTTCAGAACTATATCCCACATCAGCACCTGTCAATAAAGGGATAATCAAGTACACTTAAAACTCTAGATATTATCTACACTTCCACATCCACAATTATAGTTAAAAAATTTATACGGTAAAAAAAATTTAACACCAGTCAAAAAAATGTAATTTTTGACTTGCAATGCCCAAAGCGAACATATAGAACGGACCCTGAAGGTAGGCGTCAGGCAATAGTGCTCAATCCAATTATTCAGCAAAAGAAGGAATAATTTAATGAAAAAACTTACCATTCTTGCCATTCTGGCAACTCTGGTACTGGGCTTCGCCGCTTCTGCTTCCGCAGTTGATCTGGAAGCTAAAGGCCAGTTCCAGTTCCAGGCTAACATCATGGACAACAGCGACTTCCTCTCCGCCAAACACAACGGCGCTCAGGAAGACGACCTGAACTTCTACTTCCGCGCTCGTACTCAGTTCCGTTTCATCGCAAACGAGAACCTGATGTCCGAACTGTACGTTGAGTACAAAACCCGCGTTGGTGGTTCCGACTCCGATGTGAGCTCCAGCTCAACAGACCGTGCTCTTGGCATCAAGAGAATGTTCCTGCAGTACCGCTTCCCCGGCACTGACGTTCTGACCACCGCTGGTGTTTTCTCCATCAACCTGCCTGCTGCTGCTTCCGGCGGCAACATGGTTCTTGGTGACCTCGATGCTGGTGCTCTCTTCGTAGAGACCCCCATCACCGACCAGATCGGCGCTACCGTTGGTTTCATTCGTGCATACGACAACAACGCAACCGACAACAGCTCCTACAGCGCAACCGCATGGAACCGTAAGGACGAAATCGACCTGTTCTATGCTGCTCTGCCCGTTACCATCGACGGTCTGGAAGCAACCCCTTACTTCATGTACGGCCTGATCGGTCAGCACTCCTTCAGCGAAGTAGCTGCTAACTCCGGTCTGACCGCTCCTGGCGCTGCTGCTTTCAACAAGAACGTTACCGCATGGTGGCTTGGTACTTCCTTCTCCCTGAACATGTTTGATCCCATCGTGTTCAACGCTGACATCGCTTACGGTTCTATCGATGCTAACCAGAAACGCAACGACCGTTCCGGTCTGCTCGTTGATGCTAGCCTTGCTTACACCGGTCTGGACTTCGTACAGCCCAAACTGATGTTCGCATACTCCACCGGTGAAGACGACAAAACCGACAACGGTTCCGAGCGTCTGCCCTCCATCAACAACGACTGGGCAATGGGCACCACTTACTTCGGTGGTTCCGCACTGACCTCTTCTGACCTGAACAGCCAGAACCAGCTCGGTTTCTGGACAATCGGTCTTGCTCTGGAAGACATCTCTTTCCTCGATAAACTGAGCCACGACGTATACTTCCTGTACGGAAAAGGTACCAACGACAAAGACCTGATCATCAACAACACTGGTCTGCAGAACATCAGCGCTGACGGTATGTTCCTGACCACCAAAGATCAGTTCTTCGAAATCGACTTCAACACCAACTACCAGATCTACGACGAACTGGCAGCTATCGTTGAATTCGGTTACGTAGACGTTGACCTCGACAAAGACACTTGGGATTCCTACAACACCACTCGTGATGGTAAGGACGATCCCATGCTGAAGTTCGCAGTAGGTCTCGTTTACAAGTTCTAAGAAATCTTAGATCTTAAAGTCCTGACGCCGGGGGCCGGAAGCGCAAGCTTCCGGCCCTTTTAATTTGAGCTTTCCCGCACCAGTGCTATTCCACTCGACTTTTACCTAGCATTGGGCTAAAGGACAGACACATCTTAAATACTACTCTTCGGAACCAATACATTCTTTTCACCTAACCAAGTGAAGGACATCCCTATGCCTTGCAGAGACATCAATTACTCCGGTAAACAAGACTGGAGCGAAGTCAAACAATGGCTTGCCGGAAGGGTCAACCCCGACAGCAAGGTAGACTCCATTGTCAAAGACATTTTGAGCAGAGTCAAAAACGATGGTGACCAGGCCCTCGTAGACTATACCAGACAATTCGACTGTCCCGGATTCAGCAAAAACATGCTGAAAGTATCCATGGACCAGGCTCGCATGGCCTACACCGAAGTCGAAACACATGATCTTGAAATAATTGAAGAAGCCATTCGTAATGTCCGCAATTTTCACCGCAGACAGGTAGAGGAATCATGGTGGACAACCGGTGAAGACGGAACCATCCTCGGCCAGCTTATCCGCCCTGTAGACCGTGTCGGGCTCTACGTTCCCGGAGGCCAGGGAGGGGAAACCCCGCTTATCTCCAGCATGATCATGAATGCTGTTCCCGCGCAGGTTGCCGGAGTTAAAAGCATCGCAGTAATCTCCCCGCCAAGAAAAGACGGCACACTGAACCCCTACATTCTTGCGACAGCACAGGAACTGGGCATCAGCGAAATATACGCCAGCGGTTCAGCCTGGGCCATCGGCGCTCTTGCCTACGGAACCGAAACAATTGCTCCGTGCGATGTCATTGCCGGTCCGGGTAACATATTTGTCGCCACCGCCAAGGGGCAGTTGGTCGGGGAAGTCGGAATTGACATGATTGCAGGCCCCAGTGAAGTTGCCATCCTTGCCGATGAACACGCTGATCCGAGCTGGGTAGCGGCAGACCTTCTTTCACAGGCTGAACACGACCCTCTTGCTGCGTCCATCCTGATCACCTGGGCCAAAGATCTCGGCCACAAGGTTAAAGAGGAGTTGAAAAAGCAGGCCGCTCTCCTCCCTCGTGGCGAAATTGCCCTCAAGTCCCTTGAAGACTGGGGCGCGATCGTGACCGTTCCTGACCGGGAAACGGGGATCGAATTCGTCAACAACATGGCACCTGAGCACCTTGAGCTGGCCTTTGAAGATCCCTGGAGTTCGCTGGGACTCATCAAGCATGCCGGCGCCATTTTCATGGGACACTTCACCCCTGAACCGGTCGGTGACTACTTCGCAGGCCCCAACCACGTACTGCCTACCGTCGGTACCGCAAGATTTTCTTCCGCCCTTTCGGTGGAGACCTTTACCAAAAAGTCCAGCCTGATCTATACCGATCAGAACTACGTAAACCGCCACGGCGGAAAAATTGCGCGACTGGCCCGCCTCGAAGGACTCGAGGCCCACGCCCGTTCAGTTGAAACACGTTTAAAATAAGAGGATACACGGATGTCCAAAACACACGTAATTGAAACTGATATTAAGGAACTCAAGCTCCTTTCCCGCGGAAAGGTTCGTGATATTTATGAAGTTGAAGATGACAAACTCCTGCTCGTAACCACCGACAGGATTTCGGCTTACGATGTTATCATGCCCAATCCCATTGATGACAAAGGCAAGATCCTGAACCAGATCACCCTGTTCTGGATGGACATGTTCAAGGACATCATCCCCAACCACCTGATAGCTTCCAAAGTGGACGATTATCCGGAAGTTCTCCATAAATACCGTGACCAGCTTGAAGGACGTTCCGTTCTGGTAAAAAAGGCCAGCCCACTGCCCATAGAGTGCATTGTGCGCGGATACATCACCGGTTCCGGCTGGAAGGACTATCTTGCCAGCGGAGAAGTCAGCGGTCATAAGCTGCCAGCAGGACTGAAGGAATCCGATATGCTTGAGCAGCCCCTGTTCACCCCCTCCACCAAGGCGGAACTAGGTGAACACGACGAGAACATCACCGTGGAAAAAGCCATGGAAATGCTCGGCACGGAACTGCTTGAAAAGGTACAGAACGTAACTCTGTCCATTTACAAACGCGGTCGCGACTATGCCCGTGAAAAAGGCATCATCATCGCCGACACCAAATTCGAATTCGGCCTCATCGACGGTGAACTGATCCTCATCGACGAAGTGCTGACTCCGGACTCCTCCCGCTTCTGGCCCGTTGAAGGCTACGAGCCCGGTAAATCTCAGCCCAGCTTTGATAAGCAGTTCCTGCGCGACTGGCTGACTGAGATCAAATTCAACAAGCAGCCCCCGGCACCTGAAATTCCGGTTGAAATCGCTACCAAGACCCGCGACAAATACATGGAAGCGTTTAAACTCTTGACCGAAAGCGAGCTTGACGCTTAATAGCTATACAATTGATCCGACAGGCGTCTTCCAATCTCACGTATCAGCTCAAGCCGTGTTCTACGCCAGAACAGGCCTTAAGCCCTGTCTATTTGTTAATGAAGTAGTAAAACAAGGAGAAAACAATGCTGCTGGAAGGAAAAAAGGCACTGATTTTCGGTGTTGCCAACGACAAAAGCATTGCCTATGGCATCGCCCAGCAATTCAAGGCGCAGGGAGCCCGGCTGGCATTCAGCTATGTTAACGATGCCATCAAAAAACGCGTCGAGCCCATCAGCGAAGAGCTTGGCGGAGAATTCACATTCCAGTGTGATGTGCAGAATGATAAAGATATCGCTGCTTCCGTCACTGAGGTAAAGGAAAAATGGGGTGACGTTGACATTCTCATCCACTCCGTTGCCTTTGCTAATAGGGAAGACCTCAAGAAGCGCTATATTGAAACCTCCCGCGACGGCTTCCACCTCGCCATGGACGTTTCCGCATATTCTCTGGTTACACTCTGCAACGCCTATGAGCCCCTGCTCACCCCCGGGGCATCCGTTATGGCCATGACCTATCTCGGCGCTACAAGAGTCATAACCAACTACAACGTCATGGGCGTTGCCAAGGCAGCCCTTGAAGCAAGCGTACGCTATCTCGCAGTCGATCTGGGAGAGAAAGGCGTTCGTGTAAACGCCATCAGTGCCGGTCCCATCAAGACCCTTGCTGCATCCGGCATTTCCGGCTTCAAAAACATCTTCAGCCACATTGAAGAACATGCACCGCTCAAGCGCAACGTCACCACCGAAGATGTGGGCAAGACTGCCGTATACTTCGCATCCGATCTTGCCGCCGGTGTTACCGGGGAAACCCACTTCGTAGACTGTGGATACAATATTCTGGGAATTTAATTTTCAGGATGAAAAGTCCTTAAGCCGGAGGCAATTTTGCTTCCGGCTTTTTTCTTTTTGGGATATAGTCCCTTCGCGCTTGACAGAACTGAGCGAAGGGACTAAAGATCCCTTTTTGCCTTGCCCTTATCCAAGGAAAGGGCCACAGACCACAAGGAGGATTTATCATGCTCAGAAAGTATGAAGTACTTTTGCTTTTGAGCCCCGAACTTGCGAGCGACAGCCGCAAAGAAATCGTAGACGGACTCATCGCAATCATTGACCGCGAAGGCGGCAAGATGGAAGAAGTTGACGATTGGGGTTCCCGCCAGCTGGCTTACCCTGTCCAGAACCAGACCCGTGGATACTATGTTCGCCTCGTTTTCGCTGCACCCGGCCCGCTGGTTGCTGAACTTGAGCGCAACATCCGTATCACCGATGGCATCTTCAAGTTCGTAACCGTCAAGCTTGACGAGAAAGAACAGGCACAGGAGGCTTAATCATGGCATTCAAGAAGAAATTCACCCCCAAAAGGAAATTCTGCCGTTTCTGCGCAGACAAGAACCTTCCCCTCGATTACAAACGTCCTGACATCCTGAAGGACTTCGTGACCGAGCGCGGCAAAATCATTGCAAGCAGAATCACCGGTACCTGCGCCAAGCATCAGCGTCGTCTGACCACTGAAATCAAGCGTTCCAGACAGATGGCTCTCATGCTTTACACCACCGTGCACAGCACCGACGTAAAGAAAAAGAGCATCTAGGGGGACGATATGAAACTTATTTTACGTGCCGATGTAGACGCTCTTGGACGCCTTGGGGAAATCGTATCCGTCAAGGCCGGTTATGGCCGCAACTTCCTGATTCCTCAGGGACTTGCCATGCCTGCTTCCGAAGCCAACCTCAAGCAGTTTGAACTTGAGAAAAGAAAGCTTCAGGAAATGGCAGACAACCTGCGCACCCAGGCTGAAGGCCTCAGAGACAGACTTGCTGAAGCTGAAGTCAGAATCGAAGTACGCGTTGGAGAAGGCGAAAAGCTGTACGGTTCCGTTACCGCTTCCAACATCGCTGAATCCCTTGAAGAACTGGGCTTCGACATTGACCGCAGAAAGATCCTGCTGGTTGATCCGATCCGTTCTCTCGGCGCATACGACGTCGAAATCAAACTCCACCCCGAAGTTCGCGGTGAAGTGAAAGTGGTTGTTGCCAAAGTTGGCGCACCCGTTGAAGAGCCTGCAGAAGAAGTTGCTGCTGATGCAGAAACCGAAGAAGCATAATTCGGGCTCAGACTATAAATCGGGCGGAGCGTCTAACGACGCTTCGTCCGATCTTTTGCGTAAAGTCCCCCCACACAACCTCGAAGCCGAACAGGCTGTTCTCGGCGGGGTTTTCTTAAGCAACACCATCTTCAACGATCTCGTCGATATTATCAATTCCGACGATTTCTACTCCCCTGCCCACAGGGAAATTTTCCGAGCCTTCGAAGCCCTCTATTCCAAAAACGCTCCCATAGACCTTGTTACGGTCAATGAATACCTGACCGCCGGCCAGAGAATCGACAGTGTAGGCGGCCCCGTATACCTTGCCGAGCTGGCCAACTCAGTAGTCAGCTCCGCCAACGCCATATATCACGCGGAAATTGTTGCTGAAAAAGCAATACAGCGCAAATTGATCGACACTGCCGCAGGAATCATCAATGAGAGCTTCGAAGCACAGGACGTCAAGGAACTGCTCGACCATTCCGAGCAGGCCATCTTCGAAATCACCGATGCCAAGAAAAACACCACCATCAAAGGCAGCAAGGAGCTGATCAAGGACGTTTTTCAGGAGCTCGAAAACAGGGTTTCCCAAAAGTCGCTGGTTACCGGTATAACCACCACATACCACAAGTTCGACGAGATGACCGCAGGACTTCAGAACTCTGACCTGATCATCATCGCCGGACGTCCGAGTATGGGTAAAACAGCCTTCGCGCTGAACGTAGCCATGCGCGCAGCACTCCATGCCGGGGTGACTACTGCCGTATTTTCCCTTGAGATGGCTATGGGTCAGCTCATGACCCGTATGCTAGCCTGCCACGGCAAGGTGGATCTTTCGCGCTTGAGAACCGGACAGTTGGACGACGAGGACTGGGCAAAGCTATATGATGCAGCTCAGGACTTGACAGAAGCCCCCATCTTTATTGATGATACCCCAGCGATTTCCACCATGGAACTGAGAGCGCGTTGTCGCAGGCTCAAATCCCAGCACAACCTCGGGCTGGTCATGATCGACTACCTCCAGCTCATGCGTTCCAGTGCGCGGACCGATTCCCGTGAACAGGAAATTTCCGATATTTCAAGATCCCTCAAGGCTCTGGCAAAAGAGCTCAACATCCCTGTCATCGCCTTGTCACAGCTCAACCGAAAAGTTGAGGAACGCACCGACAAACGTCCCATGATGTCGGACCTGCGTGAATCCGGTGCTATCGAACAGGACGCCGATATTATTCTCTTTCTCTATCGTGAAGATTTCTACAACAAGAAAGAGGACAAACCGCTCAACAACAAGGCGGAAGTCATTATCGGCAAGCAGCGTAACGGCCCCACCGGGATTGTCGAACTGGCCTTTTTCGGCAGCTATACGGCTTTTGAAAACCTTGCTGCCGAGCCCTACCCGTCTGAATATGGAAACGAATAAACGGAAACATATTTATGACGTGAATCACTGTTAACATCTATACGGAGAGTAAATATGTATTTCCATGATGCCGAAACCCTCGAAAGAAATGAACTGGAAAAACTCCAGGTTGAAAGGTTGAAGAAAACAATCGAGCAGGCGGCCAACTCTCCGTATTACAGTGAAGTCTTCAAAAAGAACAACATCGACCCTTCGATCATCAAATCAGCTGATGATATAAAAAAACTGCCCTTCACCAGCAAGGACGACCTCAGATCCCAGTACCCTTACGGTCTGCTGACCAAGCCAATTGATGAATTCGTGCGCCTGCACGCTTCTTCCGGCACCACCGGAACCCCCACAGCCGTCTTCTACACCCAGAAAGACCTCGATACCTGGGCCGACCTTATGGCCCGCTCCATGTATGCTGTCGGCCTCAGACGCTCCGACGTGCTCCAGAACATGTCCGGATACGGCCTTTTTACCGGTGGCCTCGGCATTCACTACGGTTCCGAACGACTGGGTTGCCTGACCGTTCCCGCCGGTGCAGGAAACACCAAGCGCCAGATCAAGCTGATTCGCGATTTCAACGTGACAGCCATGCACATCATCCCCTCTTTTGCACTCTACTTCGCAGCAAAAGTTCGTGAAGAAGGATTTGATCCTGCTGACATGCCCTGGAGAATAGCACTAATCGGTGCGGAACCGCATACCGAGCACACCAGACGCAAAATTGAAGAGATGATGCACATCAAGGCCTACAACTCCTACGGTCTTTCCGAAATGAACGGCCCTGGAGTCGCCTTCGAATGCACTGAGCAGGACGGAATGCACGTGTGGGAGGATTCCTACATCGCCGAAATAATTGATCCTGAAACAGGTGAACACGTTGCCGAGGGCGAGATAGGCGAACTGGTCATGACCACCCTTACACGCGAAGGAATGCCGATCATCCGTTACCGCACCCGTGACCTTACCCGCTTCCTGCCCGGAGAGTGCAAATGTGGACGTACATCTCGCCGCATTGACCGCATCATGGGCCGCGCTGACGATATGCTCATCCTCAAGGGCGTAAACATCTATCCCATGCAGATCGAAAAAATCATTATGGGAATCCCCGAAGTCGGTCACAATTACGTCATTGAGCTTTTCAAGGAAGGCCTGATGGACCAGATCAGGGTCAAAGTCGAAATCAAGGAAGAGTTTTTCGTTGAAGATATGCGTGCCCTTCAGGGAATCCAGAAGAAAATCTCTTCCATGCTCAGGGATGAAATCCTCATCACCCCACGAGTGGAGCTGGTACAGCACAACTCTATCCCGAAAACTGAAGGTAAGGCCAAACGCGTTGTAGACCTTAGAGACGAAGAGGACTAAATAATGATTACTGCACTGGCAGTGCTGGTGATCCTGCTTATGTTCTGTTCGTTGGCCCTGCACATTTTCGGGCTGCCTGCAAACTGGCTGGTTCTTGCGCTGGTAGCAGGCTGGAAACTGTATCAGCCTGAAGCCATGACCTGGAATTTCGTCATGATACTCGGTGCGATAGCCCTTGCAGGTGAAATTCTCGAATTCGTGGCCCAATACTTCGGCGGGAAGAAATACGGTGCAACCGGCCGCGGCAACATAGGAGCATTCATCGGCGCTATTGGTGGAGCTATACTTGGAGCACCATTTTTATTCGGACTCGGCGCTCTGCCCGGAGCCCTTCTGGGCTCATTCGGCGGCTGTTTTGCTCTTGAACTTACACATGGAAGAACAATTGAGGAAGCAAGGCATTCCGCATGGGGAGCCTTTTGGGGCAAAGCCTTCGGCATGGCCATCAAAATCAGCCTCGGTGTATGGATGTTCGCCATGAGCATGCCCCGCATCTGGCCTGCATAATTTTAGAATTTGATGCGCTCTGCGCTTTTGATTGTATTGAATTAGCCTTCGGCGACCCTGCGGGGGGCTTAAACCCTTTGAAAAGGCTTTAAGAATCCCAATTTTTTTAATATGTCTTCACATCTCTGTATGGACAACCATCAGTGAAGCAAAGTAAGTCACTTTAATAAAACATAATTCCCCGCTGATTTACATGGGGACGGCATTTCATTGATTACAGCGTATTAAACGTCTCCAGCGGCGAAGCCCTGTTAAAAGTTTTTGAAGGGGAGTCCAGAGGGGAAACTTTTCCAAAAAGTTTCCCCTCTGGCCGCCGGAGGCATACAAACCAAACTTTTCTGCGGAGGAAGCAATGAGTCTTGCTAACAAGTTCCCTGAATATCGTGGCAAAATGGAATATCACTGCCTGGGCTGCGGTGCCAGATACGACATCAACGAGCTGCACTACACCTGCCCCGAATGCGGTTCCGTTTTCATTCTGGAAGACCTGACCTTCGACGAACTCAAGAAGACCAGCGGCAAAAAGTGGCGCGAAATATTCGATGCCCGAGCTGCCACCAAAAATGACAGTCTACGCGGAATTTTCCGGTTCTATGAACTGTTCGCCCCGGTCATGGAAGAAAACGAAATTCTTTACCTCGGTGAAGGAAACACACCCATCGTTGCTTCCAGCAAAACCATCAACGATGTCACCGGAGTAAAGACCGCCTATAAAAACGACGGCCAGAACCCCAGCGCATCTTTCAAAGACAGAGGCATGGCCTGCGCATTCAGCTACATCAATGCCCTGCTCAACAAGAACGACTGGGATGAAATCCTGACCGTATGTGCTTCCACCGGTGACACTTCCGCCGCTGCCGCCCTTTACGCATCCTACATGGACGGTCCTGTTAAATCCGTAGTTATCCTGCCTCAGGGCAAGGTTACCCCGCAGCAGCTCGCCCAGCCTCTTGGAAGCGGAGCAAAGGTACTTGAAGTCCCCGGCGTATTCGATGACTGCATGAAAGTAGTAGAGCACCTCGCAGACAACTACCGCGTTGCCCTGCTCAACTCCAAGAACGCATGGAGAATCCTCGGACAGGAATCCTATGCCTTTGAAGTTGCCCAGTGGTACGACTGGAATCTCAAAGACAAGTGCATCTTCGTGCCCATCGGTAACGCTGGTAACATCACTGCTATCATGGCCGGTTTCCTCAAGCTCTACGAGCTGGAAATCATCGATGAACTGCCCAGAGTATTCGGAGTCCAGTCCGCACATGCAGACCCGGTCTACCGTTACTACTCCGTAGAGGATCCCAACGAACGCGAATACAAGCCGGTCAAGGTACAGCCTTCCGTTGCACAAGCTGCAATGATTGGTAACCCTGTCTCCTTCCCGCGCGTTAAACACTTTGCTGAAAAGTTCGAAGCCATCGGCGGCCAAAAGGCATTTCAGGTAGTTCAGGTCTCCGAACAGATGATCATGGACTCCATGCTTCTTGCCAACGCCCACGGCCACATCGCCTGTACCCAGGGCGGAGAGTGCTTTGCCGGACTCATCAGGGCAAAAGAACTCGGCCTGATCAGCGAAAACGAATGCGCTGTACTCGACTCAACCGCCCATCAGCTCAAATTCGTCGGCTTCCAGGACATGTACTACCAGAACCAGTTCCCTGCCGAATACGAAGTAATCCCTGATCCTTCACGAGCCAATAAGCCTGAACTCGTGATCGAAGGCAGCGAAAAGGAAAAGCTTTCCGAAGCGGAATACATCTCCAAAGCAGCCGATAATGTTGTTTCCATGCTCGGGCTGGAGAAAAAATAAGTGGCGAAGAAGGAGCGCGCCGACCAGATGCTGTTTGCTCAGGATCTTGCAGAGAGCCGTGAGCAGGCCAAGCGCATCATAATGGCCGGACAGGCCCATTACCTTAAGGACGGGCAGAAAATTCCGATAACCAAACCCGGGATGCAGCTTGATCCTGACCTTGAAATAGTAGTCAAAGGACGGGATCGCTTTGTCAGCCGCGGCGGTTACAAACTGCTTACGGCTATCGAAGAACTGGGTCTTGATCCGAAAGGTAAGGTCGCGCTAGATGCAGGAGCGTCCACTGGAGGATTCACCGACTGCATGCTTCAATTCGGAGCCATCCGCGTCTATGCTGCTGATGTTGGCTATGGACAACTTCATTGGAAACTGCAGCAGGATGAGCGGGTCACCAATCTGGAAAGGGTCAACCTGCGCCACGCGGAAGAAGACCTGATACCCGAAAAGGTGGATCTGGTTGTCTGCGATGTGTCCTTCATCTCCCTGACCAAGATTCTTCCTGCCCTTGTTCGTTTCATGAAGGACTCCGGAGAAATTGTCTGCCTTATCAAGCCACAATTTGAAGTCGGCCCGGGCCAGACTGATAAAGGCATCGTCCGAGACGAATCCCTCAGACAGCAGACTGTTAACATGATTGTAAGCTTTGCTTCTTCAGAACTTGGCCTGCAACTTAAAGGTCTGGTTCCGTCCAGCATAAAAGGTCCGAAGGGAAATCAGGAATATCTGGCCTATTTTATGCGTTAAAACAATACCTTTCACATTAATAACAATTAAGCAGCTGTATTTCACGGCTGCTTTTTTGTTTTTAGCGCATTAATCAAAACATCATTAAGCAAAATATCAATATACAGGAAATTTTCTAAAGTAGAACAATGTTGTGTGTATATTATTGCAAACAAAATACATATTTTATCACACATAATTGCACACGAAACACGCATAAACAAAGCAAAACGAGCTACATGAACATATGTTGAAGCATTATTTTTTAAGATAGTATATTTACACATTATACATACACACGCGCATGATTAGTTAATGTCTCTGAATATACGAAGATTATTTTAACAAGCATTTACATTTGCGTTAAATGTACTTTACATAGTTTAACATTCAAGATAGTCAGTAAACACTATTTCAGTGAGGGGAGACCTGCAATTTAACATACGGGTCGCACGCATTTCAGTATTTATGAAGGAGTGTTTATGAAGGCTAGTTTTAGAGTGTGGTTGTGCATGCTCATGATACTGGGGGGACTCGCAATTGTCCCGGGAATTGGCAGCAAAGCAGAAGCTGCCGGATTCGCTCTCTACGAATGGAGCGCAAGAGGTGATGCAATGGGTGGCGCAATGATCGCCAAAGCAGATGACCCTTCTGCTATTGCATGGAACCCCGCAGGCATTACACAGCTTAAAGGTACACATACTCTTGTCGGTGCATCTGCTATTGCTCCCAAGAACACACTGACAACCTCTTATGGCGGTGTTGACACGGATACTTCCGTTAAAGAAGAAATTTTCGTAGTTCCCCACGCATATATTACCCACCAGATTAATGATAACTTATGGTTGGGCGTAGGAGCATTTACCAGATACGGACTTGGAACAAGCTACAGCGAAAACTGGCAGGGCAGGTATTCTTCCTACGATACCACGATTGAAAGTTATTCCATCAACCCCAACCTGGCATACAAATTCAACGAATATGTATCTGTGGCTGCGGGTCTCGAATTCATGTACGTCAAGGCTGACCTGAGAAAGAAAATTGATGCCAGCCGCGTATATGACCCCAATACCACAGCAGCTGACGTTGACCAGACCATCAGAGTTGATGGCTTTACACCAGGATGTAACGTCGGTCTTCGCATTACCCCTACAGATAAATGGGCCATTGGTTTCTCCTGGCGCAGCAAGATGAGTCACAAGGCCGATGGTAAGGCTGTTTATGACCGTCCTGCAGGTGTGACAACAGCTTTCTACAATGACACCGACGTCACCATGGGCATGAAAACTCCGCACATGTTCTTCTTCGGTACTTCTTACGACATTCTGGATAACCTGAGCATTGAAGCCGACGCAATCTGGTCTCAGTGGAGTGATTACAGCGAACTCACCTATGAATTCGAAAACACCAATGCAGTTGGAGCCAACTCCGTAACTGTCCAGAAAAAGTGGGAAGATGTCTGGAGATTCCAGGTTGGTCTTGAATACAAGCCCATCGAAAGCCTTGCGCTGCGCACCGGTTACGTATACGACCAGAGCCCTATCCGCAAAGGTTATGAAGACTACATGCTGCCCACCAATGACCGTCAAATCGTTTCCGGCGGTTTAGGCTGGAACTATGAGAACTTCACTGTTGATGCTTCCTACATGTACCTCTGGATGAAAGAGCGTAACATTGAAGCAAGAGCAGCCAGCACCGGTATCCTTGATACCACCACCAAAGATTCCGTTACCCACATCGTAGGCCTGACTCTGGGTTATACTTTCTAATTAACAGAGACAGAATCCTTTTAAAGGCTGCAACTCCACTCTGTTGCGGCCTTTTATTTTTATTGTGTCCCGTCCTGAAGTAGATTTACACCCAAAGGACCTATATCAGGACGGGACAGAAGCATAAAAAAGGCCCTGCTTCATCGAAAGCAGGGCCTTTAACTTTATCGGCTTTACGTGGTTACCGTCCAATTCCCAGATCAAGCCTCATGTCGTCAGGAGCTTTCATACCCACACCATACTCTACAGAGGCCTCACCGCCAGCAGGAACTTCAATCTGCCATTCAAAGTTGTCATCCTTGATTTCAGCCTGCGGCTTTGCAGCTATTTCAAGCTTGATACGCTTATCCCCTGAAATAGGAGCTGCTTCCTGAACAAGTACTTCCACCGGCTTGCTGCGACTGTTCTTGAGCTCGATCAGGTACTTCCAGTTGAAAGTTTGCTTGGAACCAAACAAACCCTTTTCACCGGACTGTTTTTCCAGGATCTTACGTTCCGCTTTAAGCATCGGATCTGAGCCGAAAAACATCTCTTTTTCTTTTCCGGAAAAGATAAATGACTGCTTCCCTATCATGGTTCCTTCCATGAAAACCAGTGCTGGTCCAGCCGGATAGTCGCGTGCGGTCCCTAAGACGGACTTTGCAGAAACGAAGATATCCGGTGTCAAAGAAGGACGCGCAAGAAAAGTAAAGTCAGCCTTCCAGCTCTCGGATTCAACAGCATATTTCCGAGTAACACCGGCCGGAATGGATTTGCGGCCCAGTTCCCACAGGGAATACGTCGCCTTGCTTACCCGGCGGGCAGCGCCGGTTGCGGAAACATTTCGCGGAGCAACGGCCGCTTCCATGTAAACTGACTCATCCATCATCATCTTTGCCATCGGCTCCGGATGGTATTCCGGTTCGGGTTCAATTACCCAACGCTCCAGCTCAGGAGGTGCGATGCGGGATTGTTTCTTCACCGTGGCCAGAGCGATGTCACAACCTTTGAAGTCCATACCACTGCCCTGATTTATTTCCGCCTCAAAGGTAAACTTTACTGCTTTGGCATCCGGGAAGGCATCAAGCTTGTATTTAGGGGTCCATCCGCAATTGCGAAGCATGTAGCCTATCCTGAATCCGGCTTTGTCAGCTCCACCAGCATCAACGGAAACCCTGACCTCCCATACAGCCTTATCCGAACCGCTTATTTCGCCAAGCTTACGTTCCAGTTCAGCCACAAGGTCAGCGGTTTCCTTGATTTTAACATCAAGACCGACGTTTTTTTCATACAACCGGGCAAGATTTCCGACCACCATTCCGGAAATTTTATCAAGGTCGGCAGTCTTGGTGTCCTGCGCCTTTCCCCTCTCCAGCCAGAAGGCGATGCCGCCCTCCACGGCCTGTTTCTCAGACATCAGCGTGGCAAGTTTCAGCTTCAGCTGATCAATCTTCTTACCCAGATCAAGCGCGGCAGGAGAACGGGATAAATCGCTCCTGCTCCACGAAACATCGTTAACAGCCACCCCGTCAGTAAGAGCGGCAATGGTGAATGTCTCGGGGACGGCCTGCCCTGAAAGGGTGAACACGACAAACTCACCATTCTCGTCTTTCTCAATCGAAACTGTTTCCTTTCCGGTAAAATCAGCGCCGTTAGGATAAAAAACAACCCGTTCCCCGGCAGCGAAAGCAGAACAGCACCAGCACCCGACAACAAGCAAGGTCAGCGTAAATATTTTTTTCAGCAAAGTAGTATCCTCTTTTTTGAAGGAATTAAAATTAACCCCCGGACTCTTCATCAATCACCTACTGTATCAGATCATCAACCATCACAACAACTGTTCATGGCATATGAAAATCATATCGGACAAATTGCAATCTCGACAAACCGATCAATTTGGGAAATAGTTGCTTTGCCTGAAATCAAATATAACAAACTTCGGGGGATAAGGAATGACACTGAACGGGAAGCTTTCCCTGCTGGTATGCGGCGGGGCCGGATATATAGGATCACACATGGCCAGAATGATTGCCGAGGCGGGACACGAAGTCACCATCTTCGACAACCTTTCCACCGGACACAAAGAGGCCCTGAAATGGGGCAGGTTCATCCAGGGCGACCTGCGTAACCCCGCAGACCTTGATGCCGCCTTCAAAGGGACACATTACGACGCTGTTTTTCATTTTTCAGCTCTCATCGTGGTCAGCGAATCCGTGGAAAAACCCTTTGACTACTATGAGAACAACGTTACCGGGACACTTAATCTGCTGCAGACCATGCACAAACACGGAGTTAAACGTTTCGTATTCTCTTCCACAGCAGCAGTCTACGGTGACCCTGTCATGGATATTATTACCGAAACACATCCGCTTTCGCCGCTCAACCCGTACGGAAGATCAAAACTTTTCGTGGAGGAAATCCTTGAGGATTACGCTACAGCCTACGGGATGGATTCAGTGCGGTTCCGCTACTTCAATGCAGCCGGAGCACACCCGGACGGAACCATCGGCGAGGCCCACAATCCAGAAACGCACCTTATACCCAACATTCTGCTGAGCAGCATCGACAAGGGTCGCAGGCTCAAAATATTCGGCAGTGATTACCCAACGCCAGACGGTACCTGCGTACGCGACTATGTACACATTCTCGACCTATGCAGCGCCCATCTTGCTGCGGTGGTGTACATGGCCCAAAATCCGGGCAGCCACTGTTTCAACCTCGGAAACGGGCAGGGGTTCAGCATTCTTGAGGTGCTCAAAGCTGCAGGAGATGTCATCGGGCACAGAATTGAATTCGACTTCGAGCCCGCCAGAGCAGGAGATTCTCCCAGACTCGTTGCTGACAGCTCCAAGGCTCTCGCCGAACTAAAATGGAAACCCCGCTACACAGATCTGCGTGAGATAATCGAAACAGCCTACCGCTGGCATAAAAATCCGGTATATTAGCACTTAAATTTTATGGGGATGCCTCCGGCAGATCTCTGGACTCCCCTTTCCCCAAAAAACTTTTAACAAGGCTTCGCCTACTGCACCGTAATGCCTGCCTACGAAAAAAGATCACAGTGTAAAAAAAACACTGCGATCTTTTTTCATTAAGAAAACGACAACTGCAAAAGGTGTCGACGAACTTAAATCAGCCCTACAGATCCGCCGAAACCAGACATTGTTTAAATATCAAGACTAGAGCATATTCACAGGGTCCAGATCCATTGTGATCCTGATATTTTTCTTGTCCGGATTAAGCCGCAACATCTGAGCATAGAGTTCACGGGTTTTCATCCAATCATCTGATTTGAGCAGACAGTTGAATCTCTTGCGACCCCGCAGCTGCGCCAGAGGAGCAGGAACCGGTCCCATGGCCATTATTCCGGCCTCCTTGGCCGCTTCGCGCACAGCACTGAAGAATTGAGGACAAAGCGGTTCTCCCTCCCACTCCAGCGGATAGCTGATCCTGATCAGCGTCAACTTGGTAAATGGCGGATAACGAAACCGTTTACGTTTCTCTATTTCCCTAGCAAAAAAGGTCTTGTAATCAGCGGATGTAACTGCGGACCAGATAGGATTGTCCGGGTTACGGGTCTGAATGATAACCTCGCCGGGCTTTTCACCACGTCCGGCCCTGCCGGAAACCTGAACCAGCAACTGGAAGGTTCGCTCGGCAGAGCGGTAGTCCGGCAGGTTCAGTCCCAGGTCCCCCTCGGAAACAACTACGAGCGTAACACCGGGGAAATTGTGCCCTTTAGAGAGCATCTGAGTCCCGACCAGAACCTGTGCATCTCCGCGGGCAAAGCTCTTCAGAATCTCGTCAAGCCGCTCCTGCCGCCGCGTGGAATCGCGGTCCATACGCAGGATCTTCGTTCCCTGCGGCAGGGCCTTGGTCACCTGTTCCTCCAGCCGCTCCGTGCCGCCGCCCAGAGGCATAAGATTACTGCCGCCGCAGGTAGAGCATGGCAACGGAAAATGATAGGCATTCCCGCAATAATGGCAGATTACACGCTCTCTGGCCTTGTGATAGGTCATGCTGACATTGCAGAGCGGACATTTGAACGGCTCTTCACAATCGGTACAATAGATAAGAGGGGAAAAACCGCGACGGTTGAGCATTACAACGGCCTGCTCGCCCTTTTCCACAACTTCCTTAAGCCGCGCCTCGGTTTCCGGCGAAAAAGGCTGCTCCGGGTTCTTTATGGCCGAAGTATCCACTATGCGCACTGCCGGCAGAACGGACTCACCGACCCGCTTCTCCATGGAAATTACTTCAAAGGCCCCCTGCTCGGCGGCATAAAAAGTCTTGATGTCTGGTGTAGCAGAACCGAGAACAAGCAGACTGCCGGTCATATGGGCAAGGAAGTATGCAACCTCCTTGGCCTGATACGGCATCCGTTCCTCCTGCTTGTAGGATTCATCATGCTCCTCGTCCACGATAATAAGACCGGGATTTCTGACGGGCAAAAACAGAGCCGAGCGTGTTCCTATTATCAATGCCGGGCTGGAATCCTCGGCAAGTGTGCGGAAAATAGCCTCCTTGCGCACAGGAGTCTGGTAGCCGTGGTAAAGATACTTGCGTGCATCCGGAAACAAGGGGCAGACACTGTTCCAAAGAGCATAGGCCAGTGCAATTTCAGGAACAAGAATTATCGCCGACCGCCCCTGCTCCATGCAACGGCGGGCAGCGGTCATGTACACAAGAGTTTTTCCGGACCCGGTAATGCCGTGCAGAAGCTTGACCGTGCTCTTTCCTGACTCAAGAGCTTCAAGTAACGTGGAAATGGCCTGTTCCTGCTGTTCCGTAGGGGAAAAATCCCATCCGGGGGAACCTACCGCACATTTTTCAGCTGGACTCCGCTCCTCTTCCGGCGGCGGGCCGATCTTGACCAGCGAATCCGAATGTAACTTGTTAATTACGCCGGTCGTCCAGTCTCCCATAATATTCTTGAGAAAACCTTTCTCGCGCGGCCCGTTTTCATAAAGATATTCAAGAATCTGCAACTGCCTTGCTGCATTCGGACGTACAGGCCACGGTGGATCGGCAGTCAGGCTGACATACTCTTCCTTTTCGATGGCAGACGGCAGTACAACACTCATGCGTCCATCATTATAAATGGCCACAAGCTCCATCCGTTTATCCTCGGGAAGGCGTGCTATGTCCATTCCCTTCAGGCGGCCCGGAAAAGCCCTGTCTGCAATGCGAAAAGAGACACGGGCACTGCGGAAACGGGCGGGAACGACATTTTCCAGAACTTTGCCAAGCGGCTGCATCTGGCGGGCACCGATATTGCGATAAAGTTTGAAATGGCTGGAATTTAGAAGCGGCTCTTTTTCAAGAGGCCAGATGATGGACTTTAGTTCAACGCCGTCCGGAGCGGAATCGACTGTTTCAATCAAAAAAGCCACCCGCACGGACCGTCCCAAGGGAACAAGCACCCGCTGCCCTTCCGTCAGATCAGGAAGGGCAGCGGGTGCTTCGTATGTGTATATCGAATAAGGCGGACTGGCGAGGCAGGCCTGCCAGAGAACTGTCATTATCTATCCTTCAGCTTAAGCTTAAGGCATTTTTCAAGCACGTCATAAACAGGTCCGGAAGGAATACTGCATCCGGTCTGTTTCTTAAGCCCGGCAGCTGAAAACAATGAAGGGGAAAACTTGTTACGGATTTCCTTCCATTCAATCCTGAATTCCATGACCTCTTCACCGACCTTAAAACTTCCACTATGCGGAAGCATGAATCCGGCAAACTTCGAATAGGATCCGAAAGTCACAGTCCGACCTGCACCGAGAACAATCTTCAATGGAGCAAAACTTTCATTATCAAAGCGGATCTGAGGAGAATTTTCGTCTCCGGATTCGGCACCAAAAACAAACACAGGGATGTCTTCGTGAAAGCCGTAACTCTTGGTTGAGTTGGTCATTCCAATAGATATCCAGTCACTTACCGGATCCTCCGGTGCCCAGATCTGCAGAACTGAAACGGGCATGTTGCCGTCTGCAGGACATTGAGTAACGGTCTTGAAGTATTGACCGATATTCCGGGCTGCAACAGTGGAGTTGGTGTCCGGGCTACTTCTGAATTCCTGCTGCCAATGGTCATGCCCACGGCGGATTGTCAGGCTGGTTCCCGGTTCTGAAGGAAATGTAAAGACCGCCTCATAGGAAGTCAGCGCACCGTATTTCTGGTACATTATGTCATTGATTTCCTCATCGGACGGAAAAAAAGCCCTTGCCGGGCTGCAGAAAAGCAGACTCGCGGCAAGGACTGAAAATACAATAAACTTATTAAATTTCTCTAAGAACAAGACAAAAGCTCCCGCAATCTGGATACAACATCCTCACGAAGTTCTTCGTCCTGAAGAGCAAAGTAGATGTTTGCGGTAAGGTAATCCACCCAGTCCCCGGCGTCAAACCTCTGGCCGCGCAGTTTTACTGCCAGAAGCTTGTTGTTCTCGGCAAGTCCCTGCAGTGCATCTGTAAGCTGAATTTCTCCACCCACACCGGGCTCGACCCTTTCAAGATGGTCAAAGATTTCCGGAAGAAGAACATAACGACCGACGATAGCCAGTCTGGAAGGAGCCTGCCCAATTGCAGGTTTCTCCACAAGAGAACGAACGCGGTACATACCAGGAGCGAATTCCTCGCCCTGAATGATTCCGTACCGGTTAACCTTGTTGGCAGGGACCTCGATGACACCCACCACAGCCATGTTTTCGGTGCGGGCAGCATCAATAAGCTGTTTGATGCCCGGCTCAAGGCCGAACATGAGGTCATCACCTACCATTACCGCGAACGGGTCGTTCTTGCAGACTTCTTTGGCGCAGAGAACTGCATGGCCGAGACCAAGCTGTTTTTTCTGTCGCACGGAGATGATATTTACCATCTCGGCGACCTTGCGGACTTCGGCAAGAGCCTCTGTTTTCCCTCCGCGCTCAAGCACGTCTTCGAGCGAAAGGTTGTAATCGAAATGGTCTTCAATGATCTTCTTATTCTGGTTGTTGATGAACACAACATCAGTAAGTCCGCTGGACATTGCCTCTTCAACCACGTGCTGAACTACCGGTTTCTTGAAGATGGGAAGCATCTCCTTGGGTATGTTCTTGGTTGCAGGCAGAGATCTGGTTCCCCATCCGGCAACCGGAATAATAACTTTCTTGATGACCATCGATTAAGACTCCTTGGGTAGATTCAGTGTACTGCAGAACGACTGAAAGAATTATTAGCGTAAATGCTCTTCCAGAACTTTCGCAAGACCGGAAGTGTAAAGTTCAACTTTGGCACTGTCTTCAGCTTCAACCATGACTCTGGCCACAGACTCGGTACCGGAATAACGCAGAAGCACACGGCCCTTGCCGGCGAGTTCATGCTCCACCTGTTTGAGTGCATCCTGAACCGCAGGAACGTCTTCAAAAGGAATCTTCCGTTTGACGTGAACATTCTGCAGTTTCTGGGGATAAAGCTCAAGCAGCCCCGAAAGCTCGGAAAGAGGTCTGTTTTTTGTACATATTATACGCAATAACTGCAACGCTGCAAGCAGTCCGTCACCGGTTGTGCTGTATTCCCTGAAAATAAGGTGACCGGACTGTTCTCCGCCAAGAATGGCTCCTTCGCGGCGCATGGCTTCAACCACATAACGGTCTCCTACAGGAGTTCTGAGCATCACACCGCCGCGTTCCTTCATGAAATTTTCAAGAGCCATGTTACTCATGACCGTGGCAACAAGCATATTCTTGGTCAGGCAACCACGCTCCATCAGGTCTGCTGCACAAAGAGCCATTATCTGGTCTCCGTCAAGAACCTGCCCCTTTTCGTCCACAACAATCAGGCGGTCGCCGTCACCGTCAAGTGCCAGGCCGATGTCCGCATTTTCTTCCACCACCCGCTGGCCCATGACTTCCGGATAAAGCGAGCCGCACTTGTCGTTGATATTCAGGCCGTCCGGCTTATTACCAATTTTTACTACCTCTGCACCAAGTTCTTCAAACATATGGCCGAGGCTGTAGGTGGCTCCGTTGGCGCAATCCAGCACCAGCTTCACTCCCTTAAGAGTCATATCCTGAGGGAAGCTGTACTTGAGGTATACGATGTAACGCCCGCGGGCATCCTCAATCTTGAAGGCACGGCCGACTTTCTCCGCCTGCGGATAATCCCAGTTGGTGTCCTTGGACAGCACCATGGCCGATATATCGTCTTCAACATCATCAGGCAGCTTGTAGCCCTTGGAATCGAAAAATTTGATCCCGTTGTCCATAAAGGGATTGTGAGATGCAGAAATGACTATACCGAGATCTGCGCGCATATTCCGGGTAAGAAAGGATACTGCCGGGGTGGGCATAGGGCCGACCTGAAAAACATCCATTCCCATGGCGCAGAGCCCGGAAGTAAGTGCAGACTCAAAAACATAGCCGGAAAGACGGGTGTCCTTGCCGATTATGACCTTGTGGCGCTGTTTGCCGTTCCTGAAATATGATCCGGCTGCAAGTCCCAGACGCAATGCAATTTCAGCAGTCATGGGAAAAATATTGACCTGTCCTCTAAGGCCATCAGTACCAAACAAACGCTTACTCATTATAAATCTCCAAAAGGAAAGACAATTCCTGCATTAATGCGATGGAACTGCCTGCCTGGATATGGTTACGGTTATCTGCTCCGGCTTTCTCTTGGTAATGCTGCATCCACTGGGCAGACTTACTTCATATGGAACAAGGTTATCGCCTTCGGGAATAGTTGCATTAAGATCTATGGAGGCGATTATATCGTTTCTGAAATCATTCTCACGGAAGAACGGCTTAGGAGCTTCCACAAGCAGCCTGACGTAATTCTGGCTGGCTGAGAAGTCAACATCTTCCGGTCCTAAAATATAAAGCGGAACCTTAACCCACATCTTGCCCTTACGCACGGTAAATTCAAGGTTGACCTTGACCATACCCGGAGTTGACTCCACTGCTTCCGGAAGATGCAGCGGGACTTCGCCCTGCCAGATCTCCGGAGTATTTGTATCGAGCATTACGGTCTGGGTACGTATCTGGCCAACCTTGTCAAGGATCGATGCCGGACCGCGCAGGACAACCTCTTCAGGGTCACTGGACGCCGTCTTGAGGGTGAAATCCTTATGCAGGTCCCCTTTCCATGTAGGGATTACCGCCACCTTCTTGTCCACGTACATATCCATGACCAGATTGATATGCGAAGGCTTGATCTCCACCACTTCGAGGGCGCTTCCGAGTCCCAGCCTTTCCGGGACAATATCAATGGGGTTATTGCCGACGACAAGTTTACTTGTATCAAGAGAATAGGCCAGCTTCTTTGTATCCAGATTGCGGATCAGCCCCTTCGGCCCCCTCAATCTTGCGGAGACCTTGGTAATCATACCGCTGCGGATGATCATGTTCTGCGGCGGATTGATGATTTCAAGCGGAAACTCGACCCATGTCTCAACAAGATCACGCCCGGTAACCAGATACCAGGTCAACAGAGACATCATAAGGGCCAGTGCGGCTATTTTCCAGCGTTGTGCAGACATATTGGATTCTAAGTAAATACGTTTTTAAGAACACGCTTCAGGCGGACAATATCCAGACTGGTAGTCAGTTTGCCGCCAATGGCGACAGAAATTGTCCCCCGCTCCTCGGAAACGACAATAGCCACAGCATCAGTCTCCTCGCTTATACCGAGAGCGGCGCGGTGCCGGGTCCCGATCGAAGACTGGCGGGTTGAAACCTGAGCAAGCGGCAAAATGCATGACGCTGCCACAATTTTATCGGAATTTACGACCACAGCCCCATCGTGAAGGGGGGTATCCGGCCAGAAGATATTTATGAGAAGCTGCTTGCTGACCCGGCCATTTATCTCGACACCCTTTTCGATAATGTCTCCGAGCGGGACATTTTTCTGGACAACCAGCAGTGCGCCGATTTTCTGCCGGGCCATGGAATCCATAGCTGAACAGATCTCATCAAGGACTTCCAGATTGTAATCCTTTTTACTCCACAACCGGCCTGCTCCCATCTGGGCCAGACCTTTACGGATGTCGCGCTGAAACAACACAATAATGACAAGAAAAATTGAACCAAGAAAGTTGGTGAGCAGCCAGTTCAGGGTGTAAAGGCCGAAAACATCGGACAGATAATATACCAGCAGCAGGAGCATAAGCCCCCAGATAACCGCTGCTGCGCGGGTTCCGCGGACCAGCAGAATCACATAGAAATAGACTACGGCTACCAGACCTATATCCAGCAGCTCTTTCCAGGAAATTTGAAAGCCCCACAGCTCGAACATTAATCCGCCCCGCCTATCTCCTGTACGATCTTCAATGTCTGACTCGTCAGCCCGACCTCATGCACCCTGTGAATGGGAACCCCACGCGCCGCCAGCACTGCCGTGGCCGCCTGAGTGGCATTCTGGCGCTTATCGGGTTCAAGTCCCAGCAACTTTCCCCAGAGGGACTTATTGGAAAGCCCCATGTATACTGGAAAACCCAGCTCCATAATCCGGTCAATATTCCGCAATATATCCAGATTATGCTCCAGAGTCTTGCCAAATCCTATACCCGGATCAACCACTATACGATTCTCCGGTAAGCCGGATTTCACCAGTTTTTCAAGACTTTTTTTAAAAAATGTCAAAATCTCTTCAAGGACATTATCATAATGCGGAGATAATTGCATCTTTTCCGGTGATCCCTGACTGTGCATAAGCACGTAGCCGGGTTTTAATTCCGCCACTACTTCCAGAAGTTCCGGATCCTGAGAGAATGCCGAGACATCGTTCACGATACTGGCCCCTGCTTCAATGGCCTTGCGGGCAACTACGCTCTTAACCGTGTCGACGGACACAACGTAATCTGAGGCAAGTTCTCGTATCACCGGGATAACGCGGGCCAGCTCGTCAGCCTCAGAAACAGGATCGGCAAATGGCCTTGTACTCTCACCGCCCACATCAAGGATATGGGCGCCCTGCTCAGCCAGCAGTCGACCATGTGCGATAGCATTTCGGGGATCGAAATTCCTGCCTCCATCATAAAAGGAATCAGGAGTTACGTTGACTATACCAGCAATAAGAAAAGGGGCAGGGCCTAACACCCTGCCCCCCTTTACGGTCCATGAATATTCTCGGGTCATACAAACCTTACTCGGAACCTTTTTTGTCTTCGGAAGCTTTCACTTCCTTTGATTCACCTTCGCTGGACTCAGCATCCGGTTTTTCAGCTTCATCCGCTGGATGTGCCTCAAAAGAGAACTCGCTTTTTTCGACATCCACGGTCTTGGCCTGCTCTTCTTCAACCGGAGTATATCCGGACTTTGAAGTGGATCCGTATGCCCGTGCGACAGAAGCGGACTTCTTGGAGGATACCGCCTCAAGCGGAGGCAGAACGCCGCCGACCATAAGGGTATCAAGATCTTTTCCATCAATGGTTTCACGCTCAAGAAGAGCTTCAGCTACAGCGTGCAGAGCCTTCTCATTATCGCCAAGCAACCTGTTTGCAGTTTCATATGCAGTGTCGATGATACGCCTTACTTCGGAATCAATAAGACGTGAGGTATCTTCACTGAAATCCTTATGCTGAACGAGCTCTCTGCCGAGGAAGACCTGATCCTGGCTTTCACCGAAGGTCATGGGTCCAAGCTTCTCACTCATACCCCACTGGCAGACCATGGAACGGGCCATTTTGGTAGCGCGTTCTATATCGTTGCTTGCTCCGGTAGTAACCTGATTAAGAATCAGTTCTTCCGCAACGCGACCACCGAGCAGCATTACCAGAGTATCCTCAAGGTAAGCTTTGTTATAGTTATGGCGGTCATCCACGGGAAGCTGCTGGGTAACGCCCAGAGCACGGCCGCGGGGGATGATGGTTACCTTATGAACCGGGTCGCAGTTATCAAGCAGCTTGGCGATGAGAGCGTGACCGGCCTCATGGTATGCGGTGGTCTTCTTCTCTTCATCGGTAAGGATCAGGCTGCGACGTTCGCGTCCCATAAGGACCTTGTCCTTGGCTTCCTCAAAGTCAGCCATCTTGACGTAGTCCTGATTATTCTTTGCAGCGTAGAGGGCTGCCTCGTTAACAAGGTTTTCGAGGTCGGCACCGGAGAACCCGGGGGTCCCGCGGGCAATGACATCGAGGTCAATCTCCCCGGCAAGAGGAGTCTTGCGGGTATGAACCTTAAGGATGTGAGCACGGCCCTGCACATCAGGAGTGGGCACAACGACCTGACGGTCGAAACGTCCGGGACGCAGCAGTGCGGGGTCGAGAACATCGGGCCTGTTGGTTGCGGCGATGAGAATTACTCCCTCGTTGGACTCAAATCCGTCCATTTCAACCAGCAACTGGTTAAGGGTCTGTTCACGTTCATCATGTCCACCGCCGAGGCCGGCTCCGCGCTGACGTCCTACCGCATCGATTTCATCGATGAAGATCAGACAGGGAGCATTTTTCTTACCCTGAGTAAACAGGTCACGCACACGAGCGGCACCTACACCGACAAACATTTCCACGAAGTCGGAACCGGAAATGGAAAAGAACGGAACTCCGGCTTCCCCGGCAACAGCACGTGCCAGCAGGGTTTTACCGGTGCCGGGGGGGCCCACGAGCAGCACGCCCTTGGGAATACGTCCGCCCAGACGGGTAAACTTGCGGGGTTCGCTGAGGAACTGAACAACTTCTTCAAGCTCATCCTTGGCTTCGTCAACTCCGGCAACATCCGCAAAAGTAACGCGGGCGGTCTCTTCGTTGATCATCCTGGCACGGGAACGACCGAAAGACATGGCACCGCCGCGTCCGCCGCCACCGCCCTGCATCTGGCGCATGAAGAATATCCATACCCCGACAAGCAGCAGCATGGGGAACCAGGAAATGAATAAAGTCATATACCACGGAGCCTCTTCTTCAGGCTCCGCAACAACTTCGATTTTCTTCTTGATCAGGTTCTGAACAAGGTTGGGATCATCAGGAGTGTAGGTCACAAAACGTTTGTCTCCGACCATGACTCCATTGATTTTCTGGCCCTGCATTTTGACCTGTATTACCTCTCCCTCGTCAACCTTCATGAGGAAATCGGTGTAGGAGAGTTTAAGCTGGGACACCTGCGGCTGGTTGAAAAGATTGAACAACACAATCATAACCAGCATGATTGTTACCCAGACCAAGAGATTCTTGGCAAAACTGTTCAAATTTAATCTCCTTGATATGTTTCCGGCTAATCAGCCAAGCCAAATATTCGCTAATTCCGGAATTTATTTACATCAGTATCAGTTTCAATCAGCTATTAATAAGGCTAATTCAGCAAAAGGCAAGCCATTTAGGGAAATATTATTAATGCTTGCCCTTCGCCCCCAAAATTGGTAGCTGATTTTTCTCAACATTGGAAGTGTATCGTCACCGGTGTGGCGCCTGGACTTCAAATCCAGTGGACGGGTTAACGCTCGTCGGTAGGTTCGACTCCTATACACTTCCGCCAACAAAGCTAATAAAAAAAGGGCCTCACATAATGTGGGGCCCTTTTCACGTTGACCAACATATCAACTGTCCAGATTTCTTTCGATCACCGTGTACTTGACTCCAAGATCTTTACAAAGATTTTCAATTCCAAGCAGAATCAGGTGTTCAGACTCTTTTCTGGTTCTGTTGTCATCAGTACCCTGTCCAATAATCTGACTTCTATCATCTGAGAGGGGCACAACTATAAAATCTCCCCTCCATGACCCATCACTGCCCTCAAGCGAAACCGTATAATTGGCATCATTAATTTTTGTAATTTTATAGGGAATACCTGTTTCGGAAACGCCCTTGCTCACACGTCTTTTAGCAGCCTCGAATACAATTTCTGCATTTCTAGGGACTTCCACTGTCACCGTGACATCTCCATTCGAACTGTACGCAGCAATAATGGCTACTACAGCGATTGGACAGCCTTGAAGCAAAAAAAGACTGCAAACTCCCAACACATACATGACCGCCATGATCCTGCGCCTTGCAATAGTAGCCATAAGTCCTCCGCTGTTAGAGTTTAAAAGCAAAAAACTTCAAAAGAATGGTCAGTTATGAAAAACAGCTTATTTGCTTTAATTAATAAGCTGAACTTGAAGAAATCACATGTTAATGTTCTATTACCAGTTAATAGAGTTTAATCAACTTACCAAACGGGACAGAACTATGACAGGCAATAATTTTCCCACTCAATCCCTGTATACAGGTGTTGGAATTATTGACAACCAGCACCAGACTTTTTTTGCTATTCTGCACAAAATCAGAAAATTATCACAGGAAAACGACTGTGGCTCATTTGGGGATATTCTTGAGGAGCTGCAGCTGTATTCGCGTTTCCATTTTGAAACAGAGGAAACAATCATGGAAACTGCCGGGGCAGAGAACCTGCAAGCCCACAAGATGGAACACAAAAAGTTCATTGAAAAAATTGAAGAATTAGTATTGCAGAATATACTCGAGGACCCCTGCTTTCCCGAAGAGCTGGCTTCTTTTGTTGAAAAATGGCTGGTTGACCATATCCTGAACACCGACAAATTAGATCTCGCAGATATTTCTGCTGAATAATATAACCTTTTTGAAATACCGACTCACACGAGCCGGATGAGAACGATTGCTTTCCGTGCTCAGTCAATTCGAAGGTCAATCTTAAAATATTTATCTGTAAAACCAGCCAGTATGGGCTTAAGCAACTCAGTCTTTTCCAGTCCGTCGATAGTTACAAAACCCTTCACTACTGTCAGAAAAGGATCAACCAGTTGCGGATCGAAATGAGTTCCACAGCCTGCCCTGATAATTTCGATACACTTGTCCAGCGGGAAGGGATCTTTGTAAGGACGCTTTGAATAAAGCGCATCAAAAACGTCTGCCAAGGAAAATATACGTGCCACAATCGGAATATCCTCACCAGAAACGCCCTGCGGATAGCCGGAACCGTCAAATCTTTCATGATGCCCATGCACTACAGGTGTAGCCTGGGCAAGCCATGCATGTTCTTTGACAACGTCTACACCATGGTCAACATGAGTGCGCATAACTTTCCATTCGTCATCGTCCAGTTTTCCTGGCTTAAGGAGAATAGCGTCAGGGATGGCTATCTTTCCTACATCATGCAGGAACGAACCTACTATCAGAGTTCTGATTGTTTCTTCCGAAAGCCCTATCTGCTCGGCAAGATTTACAGCAAGAATCGTGACCCGATAATTATGCGCATCAGTATCACAGTCCCTCTTGGCAATAGCTGCACCCATTGAAACAAGCATCCCGACATTTGCTTCAGTCAGATTTGCCGAGTAGCGCAAAAGATTACGAATAAGACGCAGAATGATAGGATAAAGAATTGCTCCGGTTCCAAGAACAACAAGAACCGCAAACCAGACAATATGAGTCACTCTTGCAAATATTCGTTCGCTTCTTGCCTGTGGAACGATATAAAGAGCTTCCAAAAAGCCTATATGCCCGGCTCCCTCAACTTCCAGTGAAGTAAAAACCTGAACATAAATCCGCTCTTCAACTTCAAAATTTCTGAATACCGTTTTCCCCTCATTCAGGAGCTCTTTTCTATGGCTTGCCGCCTGCCGGTCAATCACGTCTATGCCCGGAAGAAAAGCATCGGCAACCTCCTCTTTTTCGGGCGTATATATCTCCAGGAGAATAAAGTCGCCGGTAAAAAGGTCAGCCTTAAGCTGATCTTCAAGAATCTTCACATTGTCTTTGTTCGGATTCTGAATCAACGGCAGGCTTTTATCTATAGTCAAAGCGACCTGCTCCGCCGCAAGCTGCTCAACTTCTCTGGTTACTTCCCCCATTTCCAGCAGGTAAGCAGCAACACCTACGAGAACAGCAAGCAAGATGCTGGCTCCTGCCAACCTGTAAAACACACCCTTCTGGATCTGTCTGCTGTTCACAAACAAATCGTCGGAACTGAGCCTGAAAATTCGCGAGATAAATTTGAGCAAATAGGCCTCCGATAGTAATAAAGTCCTCACTCATACTTACATATACAGCGGAAACTAATCAATCCTGAGCAACAAAAAAACTCCACCCGTCGCCGGATGGAGTTTTTCAAAAACAGAAGAACTGAACAGACTTAATTCTTTTCAGCAAGCCACGCGTTAAGTTCTGCAATCTGGGATTTCACAGACTCAGGTCCTGTGCTGCCCGGAGAAACCCTGCGTTTTACTGCTGCTTCGTAAGACAGAACCACAAAAACATCCTCTTCTATTTTATCAGAGAAAGTCTTGAGTTCCTCAAGAGTCATATCTTCAAGCCCCCGCCCTTCGGTTTCCGCCTTAGCTACAGCTGATCCGGTGATATGATGGGCTTCACGGAACGGAATACCCTTGCCGACCAGATAATCAGCAAGCTCAGTAGCATTGAGGAACCCTTTCTTAAGGGCAGCCTTCATATTGGCCGGAATGAAGGTCATAGCCAGCATCATATCCGTCATAATGGAGACAGATGCATGCACAGTCTTGTCACAGTCGAAGAAGGGCTCCTTGTCTTCCTGCATATCGCGGTTGTAAGCCAGAGGCAGCCCTTTGCAGGTAGTCATCAGTGAAAAGAGATCACCGTAGACCCTGCCGGTCTTACCGCGCATGAGCTCACAGACGTCCGGGTTCTTCTTCTGAGGCATGATGGACGAACCTGTGGAAAATTCATCGGGAAGTTTGATAAAACCGAAACAGGGGTTGGCCCAGATGATCAGCTCTTCACAGATACGGCTCAAGTGAGTCATGATAAGGCTGCCGGTGAACATGGCTTCCATTACGAAATCACGGTCGGAAACAGCATCAAGACTGTTGCGGAAGGTGTCTTCCATGCCCAGATAATTTGCAGAAGAAGCGGGCTTGAGAGGATAGGTAGTTCCAGCAAGGGCGGCGGCTCCAAGCGGGCACACGTTGGCTCTCTTGAGACAGTCACAGACCCTGCTGTGGTCGCGTTTGAACATCCAGGCGTACGCCAGCATATGATGGGCAAGACTTACAGGCTGTGCAGGCTGCAGGTGGGTGTAACCGGGCAACAGGACTTCGGTATTGTCCTCTGCTGTGGAAACAAAAACAGCAACGAGCTTTTCCAGTGCGGTTTTCCATGCCTCAAGGGAACGGACAACATGAAGACGGAAATCTGTGGCAACCTGATCGTTACGGCTGCGTCCGGTGTGAAGCTTGCCACCAACAGCACCGACAATCTCGGTCAGCCGGCTTTCGATGTTCATATGGAGATCTTCCATCTCCTTCTTCCATTCGAACCTGCCGGACTCAATCTCATCGAGCACCTGGTCAAGGCCCTTCACCAGTGTTTCAGCCTCATCTGCGGTAAGTACGCCCTGCTCTGCGAGCATACGCGCATGCGCCTGAGAACCTGCAATGTCCTCACGGTAAAGGTTCCGGTCAAAACTGACGGACTCAGTGTAGTCTTCCACGGACGCAGCAGTCTTCTGGGCAAAACGTCCACCCCATAATTTATTGTCAGCCATAACATATACCTCGCTTGTGCCTCCGGCGGCGAACTCTGATTGTCTAAGGCGCAAAGCGCACCAGCTAATCAAATGAAAAAGCCTGTCGTCAGCGGTTGGGCCGGAAACAGGCGGGAATATTCAAAACCCGGACGGACCTCAGGTCCGTCCGGGCAACTTGGTTCAATTATTCTTCCACGTCGGATTCTTTAATCCACTCGGTACCGGAAGAAGTCTTTCCCTTGAGTCTGAGACCCACCAGCTTGATGAAGCCTTCGGCATCTTTCTGGTTGTATACTTCGTCTTCTTCAAAGGTTGCCAGATCTTCACGGTACAGGGAGTAAGGAGACTTGCGGCCTTCGGGAATAACATTACCCTTGTAAAGCTTGAGTCTTACGGTACCGGTAATGGTCTTCTGGGTTTCATCGATCATGGCCTGAAGCGCGATGCGCTCGGGAGCATACCAGAAGCCGTTGTAAATCATTTCGGAATATTTGGGAATCAGGCTGTCACGCAGATGCATTACTTCACGGTCCATACAAAGACCTTCTAAGTCACGATGAGCTGCGTAGATGATGGTTCCGCCGGGAGTTTCATAAACACCGCGGGACTTCATGCCTACGAACCTGTTCTCAACCATATCCACACGACCGATACCGTGCTTGCCGCCGATCTCGTTAAGCTTTTCGATGAGAGCTGCAGGAGAGTACTTCACACCGTTGATTGCAACAGGATCACCCTTTTCGAAATCAATGGTGATGATTTCCGGCTGGTCCGGAGCCTGCTCAAGCGGAGTGCAATAACGGTATGACTCGGGAGAAGGAGCATTCCAGGGATCTTCCAGCTCTGCACCTTCGAAACTTACGTGCAGCAGGTTGGCATCCATGGACCAGGGTTTCTTGCGGTTCATAGGGATGTCGATATCATTCTCTTCAGCAAACTTCATGAGATCGCTGCGGGACTTCAGATCCCATTCACGCCAGGGGGCAATGGTCTTCAGCCTGGGATTCATGCCCATTGCGCCAAGTTCGAAACGAACCTGGTCGTTACCTTTACCGGTAGCACCGTGGGCAACAGCCTGAGCGCCTTCGCTCTCAGCTATCTCAACCATTCTCTTGGCAATCAGCGGACGGGCGATGGAAGTTCCGAGCAGGTAGCGTCCTTCGTAAATGACACCGGCACGGAATGCGGGAAAAATGAAATCACGGGCGAATTCCTCACGCAGGTCTTCCACGTAAGCCTTGGTTGCACCGGTCTTGAGGGCTTTCTCCTCAATACCGTCCAATTCCTCCCCCTGACCGAGGTCGGCGGTAAGGGTGATGACTTCGCAGTCATACTCTTTCTTGATCCATTTCAAAATGATGGAGGTATCAAGACCACCGGAATATGCCAGTACTACTTTTTCAATCTTGCTCATTGTATTTATCCTTATAAAGATAAGATCTTATTCAACAGTATGCATGTGTGGCACGGCCTGAACCGGACCCATCACCTTTGCAGCGGCTTCGAGGTCAACTTCAATCCCATTGACTGCCCATTCGAGAATAGCTTTCTGCATGTGCAGACGGTTCTCAGCCTGATCGAAAATGATAGAGTTAGGACCGTCGAGTACCTCTGCAGTCACTTCCTCACCTCGGTGCGCGGGCAGGCAGTGCATGATCTTGCAGTCGGGATCGGCATATTTAAGCAGCTCGGCGTTGACCTGATAAGCCGCAAAAGCGATTTCACGCTTCTTCTGCTCCTCTTCCTGGCCCATGGAAGCAAAAACGTCGGTGTTGACGTAATGAGCTCCCTTGACTGCTTCAACCGGGTCATAGCTCAGATTGATCTTTGCACCCATGGAAAGCGCACGGGACAGGATGTCACGATCGGGCTCATATCCCTTGGGGAAAGCCATGGTCAGGTAGAAGGGGAAATATATGGCCGCGTTGATCCAGGAATGCGCCATGTTGTTGCCGTCACCTACCCAGGCCACATGCACTTTGCTGAGATCCGGGGTCCGCTCGTAGATGGTCAGCATGTCGCTGAGCACCTGACAGGGATGGTATCTGTCGGTAAGTGCGTTGATGACCGGAATGCTGGCATGCTCGGCAAGGGTGCGGACCTTGTCCTGTCCGAAAGTACGGACGACCAGAGCATCGGCGTAACGGGAGAGAACCCTTGCAGTATCTTCCAGCGGTTCGCTTCTGCCAAGCTGGGATTCAGCGGGAGTCATGAAAATAGAATGGCCGCCGAGCTGCTCAATAGCAACGTCGAAGGAAACTCTGGTACGGGTGGAAGCTTTTTCAAAAATCAGGATAACAGTCTTGCCTGCGAGGGCATTGTTTCTGATCTTATTATCTTTAAGCTCTTTCGCCCGGAGCAGGAGCTGGCCGAGTTCTGAACGTGGAACATCATTTATTTTCAGAAGATGTCTGATCATCGTAAAACTCCAGTAAAATTCTTTGGGTGAGCCATTAATGACCGCTGAAAAACGGCAATCGAGGATTATTGCTCATAAGGCCCGCCATTGTAAACCATAAAATAGTACGGTTACCATTTAAACCACGGGACAACTTAGGAATAATTCTGACGCAGCACATGGACGGTTCCATGAAAGAACCATGCTGCGGAATACGGGCTGGTTTCTTAACAGAACCAACCCGAAGTTCGCTGACGGAACTCGGGGGCAACGGACTCAACAGCCATGTCGGTAAGTGAATACATCTCATCCCCGTGGTCGTAACCGGCAAGATGCAGCATGGCATGAGCCAGCAGCCTTACGGTATGCTCTTCCGGCAACTGACCGTAGAGCCTTGTTTCACGGGCAAGTGTGTTCACGGACAAAACTATCTCTCCAAGAAAAGAGTTCACTTCCGGATCAGGGGATTCGGAGGAAGGAAAACTGAGCACGTTGGTAGGCCCCACGCACCCCAGAAACTCCTCGTTGATCACGGCAATGACAGCATCATCTACGATTTTAAGGTCAAAGTCAAAAGTACCAAGTCCCAGTACATCCAGCAGCATGCCGGACATGTGGACAAGCTCCCTTCTGGAAAGGGGAAATTCAGCGTCAGGGACGCATTCAATGCTCAGATTGACGGACATGCTCATTTACCCCTGCATTCGTAGGAATCGTAGGCCTTGACGATCCGGGCCACCAGAGGATGACGCACAACATCGGCCTCTTCAAATTTGATGAAGCTGATTCCGTACACGTTCTGAAGAATATTTGCGGCATCCACAAGACCGGACATTTCCTTACCCGGAAGATCCACCTGCGTGATGTCCCCGGTTATTACCGCCTTGGAACCGAACCCCAGACGGGTGATGAACATCTTCATTTGCTCGCGGGTGGTGTTCTGGGCTTCGTCGAGGATGACAAAGGCATTGGAAAGGGTCCGTCCGCGCATGAATGCAAGCGGTGCGATCTCAATGATATTCTCTTCGATCATATCCTGCACCTTGCCGAAATCCAGCATGTCGTAGAGAGAATCATAGAGCGGGCGCATGTACGGGTTGACCTTGTCCACAAGATCACCGGGCAGGAAACCGAGTTTCTCCCCTGCCTCCACAGCCGGACGGGTCAGGATGATCTTTTTGACTTCCTTGCGCTGCAAGGCATAAACGGCCATGGCCACAGCCAGATAGGTCTTGCCGGTACCGGCCGGACCGATGGCGAAAACCATGTCGCTTTCGCGGATGGCCGAAAAATAGGCCCTCTGGGTGAGGGTGCGCGGGGTAAGAGTCTTCTTTGGCGATACTGCAAAAAGTTCGTCGCGGAAGATCTTGATAAGGTCGGCCTTCGGATCGCGGCAGAGGATTCTGTACGCGGCTTCCACGTCCTGCGGGAAGACCTCTTTACCTGACTTAAGCAGGGAGTATAGCTGGGTGAACGATTTCGCTACGGGATCAATCAGCTCTTCGTTTTCAGCGATGAGCTGCAGGGCATTGCCACGGCTTTCAATCCTTACCCCGGACTGCCGCGAAATTAGTTCCAGATTGGAATTCTGGGGACCGAAAAGAACGCTTGCCAGCCCCACATTCCCAAACTCAAGTTTAACCCGTATGCTTTCTTTATCCGCCATCACCATGGTCCTGCTTATATTTTTGAGGAAGAGATACGGCAGGAATGAAGAATATGCAACAGATCAAACCGTTAAAGTACAAATTAAGCTACTGACTGAGCAGATCGTCAACAGCAGCAAGAATGGCCTTTGAATTGAAAGGCTTGGTAAAAGTATACTTCACTCCGAACATCTTAATCCAGTCGAGGGAATCGTAATTCGCTGAAGAGCTGCCACCGGACACAGCTATAATCTTAACATCCGGGTTTTCCTTCATAAGCTCACGAACGGTCTGGACCCCTTCCTTTTCAGGCATGAAAATATCTGTAATAACAAGATCAATCAAACTGCTGTCATAGTTCCGTACGGCCTTTGAGCCGTCCTCGGCCTCAGAAACCTGATGACCTTCCTTTTCCAGCATTGCCCTGAGTACCTGGCGTGAAATCGGATCATCATCAACGACGAGAATCCTGGGCATAAACAAACTCCTTTAGAACAAGCAATCCATAATAAATTCCGCTGTCCACCTCACGGACGGGTAAGACTTTAACTTAGCAATTACCTGTAAAAAAAATAAATTTCAAGGCTTATGCCGGAAAATTAACTACGGTCCTTTCCAAATCCCTTAAAGATTTCATACTCAAGAAGCCGGCATTCAATCTTTGCATTGAAAAAGACCACACGGCTGGCAGTCTTCAGCCCGATAAATTTGGCCAGCTCCAGATTGCCGGTAAAGACATATCCCCTGTAGCCCTGACACTTGTTCTTGAAAAAATCACCGATGGCAGCGTAAATTTTCTCAAGCTTGGTGCGATTGCCAAGCCTCTCCCCATATTCGGGGTTCATGATAACAATACCGCCGCCCTCGGGGATTTCCGTATCACGGAAATCGCAGACATCGAATTTAATATGGTGCTCCACACCTGCTGCACGGGCATTCTTGCGGGCGGCTTCCACTGCCTCGGGATCAATATCAGTGGCTATGATCTGTCCGGACAGCGAATCCCTTTCACGATCTTCAGCATCAATGCACAGATTTTCCCAGTACTCCGGATTATAACCGGGAATCTTTTTGAAGGCATATTCCTCGCGCATAAGCCCCGGAGCTCCGTTCAGAGCCACAAGGGCGGCCTCAATCGCCAAAGTTCCGCTGCCGCACATGGGTGAAACGAAATTACCCTTTCCATACCATTTGGCAGCCCTGATAAGGGTAGCTGCAAGAGTCTCCTGCAACGGAGCCTTGTGCGGGAATTTGCGGTATCCGCGGCGGGAAAGAGGTTCACCCGAAGTATCGAGGTACACGGTGCACTCGTCATCCCGCCAATGCAGAAAAACCACGATACCGGACATATCCGGTCCTGAAGAGGGGCGACGGCCGGTTTTCTCACGGATGCGGTCAACAATTGCATCCTTCACCTTAACATTGGCAAACCGCGAATCATTCACGATTTCAGTTTTAACCGAAGAAGTAACAGTCAGGTATCCGTCTGGAAGCACGATGCGCTCCCAGACCATATCCTTTACCTGCGTGTAGAGCTGATCCGGTGTTTCGGCTTTGAAACGCTTGAGCTGGTACAAAACCCTATGTCCGCAACGAACCCACAGGTTCAGGCGCATACATTCGTTCAACGAGGCTTTGATTTCTGCACCGGCAGGAAGTTCTGCACGAACCGCAAAGCCCAGACGACCGATCTCCTCGGCCAGATAGGGGGTAAATCCTTTGGGACAGGTCACTAGAACAACACTTTTCCGTTCGAAATCAAGCATAACTACCTCATTTTGCGCATGGCGCATTTTATAAAAATCCCCGGAGACCGTTTCGGCCCTCTCCGGGAAGTCTCAAACTTCATCGTCAATTGAACTTCCGAGAATATTTTCGCATCAGGCCTGTCTGCAGCGAGAATACTTTGCCACTTTAAACGGCAAACCGTCATTTATACTGACATGAGCTGGAGGCTGACAGAAACACTATACAGCGAAGGAGTATTGCCTGTAAGGCATAAGACCCCAGCTCTCAAAAATCCGCATATTGGTTTATATAACGATCCGACCAATAAAAAAAGGCCCTGCCGGATACGGGCAGAGCCTTATAAACACAACGGGCTGAAACCACAAGTTTCTATTTTTTCAGCTCAAGTCTCATCTCGTCGAAATCAGCGAGAATTTTTTCATTCTTCTGAGGAGCAATTGTGTCGACAAGGAAAATGGTCAGGAAGTTGGCGACAAACCCGGGGACGATCTCATACATCTGCGCACCAAGCCCTGCATCCTTCCAGAAAACCAGTACAAGGGTACCGACCACCATACCGCAAAGTGCGGAAAGCCAGGTTGTCCTGCGGCTGAAAAGCGCGAAAAGGACCACCGGACCGAATGCAGCACCGAAACCGCCCCAGGCATACGCGACAAGTCCAAGGATGGTGTTACCGGGAGTAAGGGCCATGCTCATGGCAATAATGGAGATGATCAGAACGCAAAGACGCCCTACAAGGATGAGTTCCTTTTCAGAAGCTTCACGGCGCAGGATCTTCTTGTAAAAGTCCTCGGTAAGTGCGGAAGAGGAAACCAGCAGTTGGGAGTCGATTGTAGACATGATTGCAGAAAGTATTGCGGCAAGCAGCACCCCTCCGACCCACGGGTTGAAGAGTTTGCCGATCATGTAGATGAATACCTTTTCCTGCTCTCCGCCGTGAAGACCATCAAACATGGGAATAGCCACCATACCAACCACAACCGCGCCGCCAAGGGAAATAATAACCCAGATCAATGCAACTGCAGTGGCCTTGGGCAGTTCGCTGATGGAACGGATACCCATGAAACGGGTAAGGATGTGGGGCTGTCCGAAATATCCGAGGCCCCATGCCATGGTGGAGATGATAGCCAGCACGGATACGGCCTGCCCGCTGCCGTTATGGAACAGACTGGTGGAAATATGCTTGGAGACCATATCCGCTTCAACAACAGAAATCCCGCCGTTATCTATGGTTCCAAGCAGAGGAACAAGGACGATGGCAAAAAACATGAGCGCGCCCTGAAAAAAGTCTGTCCAGCACACAGCCATGAACCCACCCATAAATGTGTAGGCAACAATAACGACTGCACCGGAAATAACGGCCACAGAGTAATCGATATTGAACATAGACTCAAAGAGCTTGCCAGCGGCGACCAGCCCTGACGAAGAATAGATGGTGAAGAATATCAGAATGATCACTGCAGATCCGACTCGAAGCAGGCTGGTGGGATCGTTGAACCTCTTCTCAAAAAAGGATGATATGGTCAGGGTGTCGGTCAACTGGGTGTACACACGCAACCTTGAAGATACGAAAATCCAGTTGAGAGCTGTACCGATGAACAGGCCAATGGCAATCCAGGCCTCGGTCATCCCGCTGAGGTAAATGGCTCCGGGAAGCCCCATGAGCAACCAGCCGGACATATCACTCGCCTGAGCCGAAAGAGCTGTAACCCAGCCGCCAAGCCCGCGACCGCCGAGGATATATCCTTCAATATCTGAGGTCCTTTTATAGAAGTACCAGCCCACGGCGAGCAGGAAGACCAGATACACTGCAAAAGTAAGCAAAGTCTCAATTTGAATCACAATAAATCCTTTTTGAAAAAGTAAACAACAACATAAATTCCAAACCGCAAAAAATGGGGCTAATATTTAACTAGCCTGAGAACTTTGGACAAGATATTTTTTTTCAGCGTTGATTGTTCGGATCAAATAGACTTTTCAAAATTACTGTTCAGATTTTGCGAATATAATAAAATTTTCAACATTCATTAGAAATAATCATAAAATATTTAACACAAGAATGGACATATTGCAGAAGGACGTGTTGCCAATGGGGAATCATCCAAAAAATCAATCTCGAAAATCCACCCCATGTCTCGTCTTGACAGATACTACGGGATGAATTCAGACTGCACCAAAGGCAAATCATGGCCGAACAGGTCGAAACAGAATAATAATAACGAGGTGTTAAGTGCTTCCACTCATACTTGCCGGAGCGACACTGCTCGCAATTATCGGAATTTCCATTTACGCACGAATGAAGGGGCAAAGCGGATTCGGAGTATTCTTCCTGCTCTACAGCGTAATCTCGGTCATAGTGCATTTTGTAACTTCCGATGCCGCAGTTCGCTATAATATCATAAAAATACTGCCCCAGATCGGGGTCATAATCTGCTCAGGCGGGGTTATCTTCGCACAGGCGAAAGGCAAAAAGAAAATAATCTACGCCCTGCCGGGACTGATCATTATCGGGATCGCAATTTTCCTCAATCTTCCGTCCAACCCACCGGAAATACAGACACTCGTTAACGCAACAAACCAGACTACAGCCCCGTAAAAACAAATCCCCTGCTCTGCAAATTTTGCGAAGCAGGGGATTTTTCCTGATAATCATCTTACTGTACAACCCGTCTGCCCGACTGCATCTTTTCAATCACGCCATAGATCATGTCCGCAAACTTACGCAGTCTTGCAGCGTAAACTGCATCTTCCATTTCATCGGCATCCTGCTCCGCCAGCACCGCGACAGCTTGCAACTGTACAGCCCCTTGAGCCGGGGATAGATTTCCTGCCTTCATTTCATCGGATATGTATTTAACCTGATCAGCGTATTTCTTAAGGTAATTCATCTCACTTCCAACAGATAATCTTCAAAAAAAATTGCCATTCCACTCAGTTATATTTAATAAAGGTTCGACACTGCTATTTAACACAGAACGCATACCGAGCTAAATTTATAGAATTTCATACGGTCCCCTTTAATACAGGGAACGGACTGAATAGGAGATTTTTATGGACCAAAACTATGTAAACTTCGGATACAGGATCATTAACCTGATATTTGTGGGGACAATACTCATATTTCCCGCTATCTACACATCCAGAATAGCTTCCGCGAAATCACGCAACGCGGTATTATGGTTCATCATTGGCCTATTCACTAACATTTTGGGTGCAATATTAGCATCTGTAATTACACCGAGAGCAGATGGTAAAAAATACATTTTTTGCCGCAACTGCTCACTAGTAATTCCGGCAGTAACAAAAGTCTGTCAGCATTGCGGAGAGAATTATACAGTATAAACAGTGTAGTTACAGATAGTATTAAACACTGCCGGTTACACAGGAAGCTACACAAGACGTTGTCCTCCAGCACACAAGAAAAGCCCCGCTTTTACACAAAGCGGGGCTTGATTTTTATATAATCACCCGGAATTTACATCCGGATTTCATTGCTAGGAAACCTTGCAACCGTTGCAGACTGGCGCAGTTACGGTCAGCAGCTGCATTTCGTCGCCGTTTCTGACGGCAAGTATCATTCCCTGAGAGACTTCGCCACGAAGCTTGCGCGGCTGAAGGTTGACCACAACCACAACCTGACGTCCTTCCAGTTCTTCAGGCTTGAAGAATTCCGCAAGACCGGCAACAACCTGTCTGGGTTCATCATCACCAGTGTCAATCTTTACGACCAGCAGCTTATCGGCATCCGGATGTTTAGCCACTGAAAGCACTGTTCCGACACGCATGTCCACTTTCTGGAAATCAGGGAATTCGATGACTCCGGGAATCTCGGTCTTCTCTTCCTTGGTTTTCTTCTTGGAAGGCTTGGCTTCGTTGACTTTGGGAGCAGGCTCTTCCTTAGGAAGCTCAACACGGGGGAACAGGTTGGACTTGCTGGCAACTTCGGTGCCGGATTCAAGCAGTCCCCAGACATCAATTTCACCCTGCAGATTAACTTTTTCCGGAGAAAAACGCAGCCCCAACTGCTCAAGCATTTCTTCACTGGCTTCAGGCATTACCGGCCAGAGGTGTACGGCTATTTTACGCATATTCTCAAGCAGCACGTACATTACCGTTCCCAGACGGGACTTGTTACCTTCTTTGAAAAGGGTCCAGGGCTGGGTGGTATCAATGTATTTGTTCAGGCCGCGAACGAGTTCCCAGAGGCCTTCAAGACCACGGGAGAATCTGGCTTCAAGAAAATTATTCTGGAACTCGGCCATAGCCTTGCGTCCCAGGCTCTTGATTTCGCAATCCTCCTCACCTTCATCGCCGGGCACGGGAACCTTTCCGCCGAAATACTTGTGAGTCATGGACAGTGTGCGGCTGAACAGGTTGCCCAGATCATTGGCCAGATCTGCATTGAGACGTCCGACAAGGGCTTCTTCCGAAAAGCTGGAATCATTGCCGAAAACCATCTCGCGCAGCAGGAAATAACGGAAAGCGTTCACACCGTAACGTTCGGCCATCTCAAGGGGGGAAACAACATTACCCAGAGACTTGGACATCTTGGTGTCCTTGATGAGCCAGTAACCATGCACGTTCAGGTGCTTGTAGGGGGCAATGCCGGCAGCCTTGAGCATGGTGGGCCAGAAGACAGCGTGTGGCTTGAGAATATCCTTGGCAACCAGATGATTTACGCCGGGCCAGAATTTTTTGAATTTCTCGCCTTCCGGGTATTCCAGGGCAGTAATATAATTGATGAGGGCGTCAAACCATACATAAGTCACAAAATTATCATCAAAGGGAAGCTCGATACCCCACTCAAGACGGGTCTTGGGTCTGGAAATGCAGAGGTCTTCAAGAGCGCCGGACTTGAGAAGGCTCAGAACCTCGTTGCGGTATCTTTCAGGACGGATAAAGTCTGGATTGGCAGTGATGTGACCGATCAGCCAATCCTGATATTTGGACATCTTGAAGAAATAGTTCTTTTCGGCAATATATTCAGGAACCGTTTCGTGCTGCGGGCATTTTCCGTCAACAAGTTCCTTTTCTGTATAAAATCTTTCGCATCCGAAGCAGTAATGCCCGCCGTACTCACCGAAATAAATATCACCTTTATCATAAACCTTCTGCAGAACTTCCTGAACGCACTTGATGTGCCTGTGTTCGGTGGTCCTGATGAAGTCATCGTTTTCTATCTGCAGACCGGGCCACAGACTGCTGAACAAGGCACTGATCTCGTCCACGTATTCGCGGGTTGTAAGCCCGCCCTTTTCCGCAGCCTGGACGATCTTGTCGCCGTGCTCATCTGTTCCGGTAAGAAAGAAAGTTTCATCTCCCAAAAGCTTATGGAACCGACTCATGGAATCGGCAACAATAGTAGTGTATGCGTGCCCAAGGTGAGGCTTGGCATTAACATAGTAAATGGGAGTTGTAATATAAAACGAATCCAAAATCAGTCACTCCTGTTACGGTGATAACAATCGGATTTGAAAAGATTGAAATATCAGCAGCGATACTATCGCAAAAACAAAATCCGAAACATTGAAAGACACGAAAAAAGTCGTACAGCCGGGTGAGAATACTTACATTATCATCCGGCCGCAAGGCTTGTCCGCGCAACGGGCAGTCCGCCATATAGCGGACAACCCGAATATATGCAAATTTTTAATTTTTACGCGATCCGGTAGGCTTACGTCTGCGTCTGCGCCTTGAAGGACGCCGCCCTTTACCTGCCTTTTTATCCTTTGCTGATTCAGTTCCAACAGCGTCCTGCTGTTCAGCAGTGGAATTCTGTTCCTGAACCTCCTGCCTTTCCGGAACGGAAGAATCTGCAGAAACTACCGGCTGCTCATCAACCTTTTCAGGCTGCACAACCTCAGCGGTCTGCTGTTCAACCTGTTGCACAGCAGGTTCCGGTTGCTTTGGAGACTGTTTTCTACCGTCGTTCCTGCCCTTATCTGAGTCTGAACTTTCAACACGGGGTTTGGACTGATCCCGACGCTCGGGCCGTCCGCGCCCTCCGCCATCGGAGTAGTCTTCAAACGGGTCAAAACGGAGACTTTCCTCAAATTCACGAAGATCTGCGGCGTCTTCGTATTCCTTCATGGAAATCTTCTCCGGCTTTGCACGGAAAGGACGTTCCGGTCTTTCAAACCTTGCCGGACGCTCTCCCGCTCCTTTCTGTTGCGGACGAGAAGATTCCTTGCGCGGCTCACGCTCCTGCTGATCAGCCTGCCCTCCACGAACCGGAGCCGACTGACGCAGGACATCAGGCCAATCATCAAGTGAAATTTCGATTTCCTCACCCTCATCTGGCAATACAGTCAGGGCATTGCGGAAAAAGTTAGACCTTGTAACCCGCACACTGCCATGTACCGTATTGTAGCGCTTGCCGATTTTTGGGCACTTACGGTGGAAATCCTCATAGTTGTCCTGCTCAAAGGACAGGCAGCAAAGCAGTCTTCCGCAGATTCCGGAAATCTTTGTCGGATTGAGGAAAAGGTTCTGCTCCTTGGCCATACGGATGGTTACAGGCATAAACTTGCGCATGAACCTGCGACAACAGCAGATCTGTCCGCAGTTGCCGATGGCACCGAGCATCTGGGTTTCGTGACGAACCCCGATCTGGCGCAGTTCAATACGGGTCCTGTATTCCTTGACCAGCTCCTTTACCAGCTCACGGAAATCAATCCTTCCCGGGGCGGTAAAATAAAAAATCATCTTGCTGCGGTCGAAAAAGACCTCAACGTCAACCAGCTTCATCTCAAGGTTCTGCCTGTCAATGCAGTCCTTGCAGAACCTCAGGGCGGTACGGGAAAGATCACGGTTTTCCTTGTCCGCTTCAAGATCCTCTTCCCCGGCCAGCCGGTATATGGTCTTCAGGGAATCTTCGCTGACATCTTCGGGCAGATCCTGCTGAACCACGAAAACATTTCCAAGCCCCATTCCCTGCTCGGTTTTTACTATGACTGAATGCCCTTCGCGCACAACGAAAGGCCCGGACGAGAAATAATATATCTGCCCGAAATCGTTAAACTTAACACCTAAAATTTGAGACATTACAACAGAACCTTATATAGACCGTCACTCAGGACGGATAAAACTTGATATGAAGAGCACACAATAGAACACTTCCAGATGAACTTCAATTGTGTTTTTTTAATATAACGTCTTTAAATAAAACAAAATAAAATATTACGCAAAAAAAATCCGCAGCAAATGCTGCGGATTTTGTCCTTTTTCGGAAAAACTCTAATCAAAACTGCTACAGCGCAGAAAAATTCGGAAACAGGCTGGCTATCCTTGCAAGGTAAAGCCCAGATTGCCCAGTTCCTTGAGGAGCTTGCTTTCATCAATAGGCTTGACCAGATACGAAGTTGCTCCACCAAGGAAAAACGCGTCGTGGGTTTCCTTGCGGTCATCAAGCATGGTTGTGACAATAACCTTCACGCCTTCTTCTTCGGCAATCTCAAAATCTTTTTCAATGGAGCGCATTTCGCGCAGGGCCTGCTGCCCGTCCATCTCAGGCATCACCAGATCAAGACAAACCAGATCGTAACGCTTGCCGTCCTCAAGGCCTTTCTTGAATGCAAAAACAGCCTCTTCACCGTTAACGGCAATGTCACACCGGGCATAGGGTTTCATGATCTCGTGCAACATGTTGCGGCAATAAAAATCATCATCGACAATCAGCACTCGCATGCAGGCAGACCTCCGTACCTTATTAACTTCACACAAAAAACACTCCACTGCGGAGTACATTGTCACTTTTAATCTTGAAAATCAAGTTTCCATCCGGAGATTATTAATATTAGTGATCGCCTCGCTAATACCACCGTCTCATTGTCCCGTTGCTGTTCCATGATATGGAAATCATGCCGGAGTCTGCCGTAGTATCCAAAGGTATCTCCCGTTTCACAAACTCATTGCGCACCTTTTCTGCAACAAAATTGAAACGATTCAGCACACCGCAGGCAGCAAGCACAATTTCCGGATCAACTCGGTCATACAATTGAGTGGAATACCCCCCTGCACTGCCGTGATGGGGAAGAATCAGAATCTGTGACTTCAGATCCAGCCCGCTTTTCAGGAGATCTTTTATTCCCTTACGATCCAGATCTCCGGCAACGGAAAGCAGCGGCCGACCGTTCCAGACAAGTTTCAAGTACAGGGAACGGTCATTCTTCTTCCCGCCGAACCCTGCTGAAGGATGCATTATTTCAAGCGACAGGCCCGGCTCCAGAAATATCAGGGCACCTTGTCCAAGAACCTCCGGCTCAAGTCCAGCCTCGGCAAAGGCCTTTGCAAACCGCTCTCCGAGTTCACCCGCAGGCATATCTCCGTTGCAATAGAAATGGCTGACCCTGAATTTTTCAAGCAGAAAGGCCAATCCGCCAGCATGATCACTGTCACCGTGGGTCAGGAAAATATTATCAACCTCCGGAAAAGCCCCGTAACACAGCCACGGCCCCACAACAGCACGTCCCATGTCAAAATCACCGAAGCTGCCGCCACCGTCAATTACAGTGCGCGAACCAAGAGGTCCGGTAATAACCACACACTGCGACTGCCCGGTATCAAGCAGGTCCATGCGCACTCCCCTTTCCTCAAATGTCGGGTAAACGCGCAACCCGACAAGCAGCACCAGCGGCAGCACCAGAAACTTCACCCACTTGTACTGATGGGAGACGAGAAACAGCACCCCTCCCAACAGAAGGTAATAACCCAGCACCCCTTCCCATTGGGGACGGTAAGAAGCGTATTCCGGAAGAAAGCCGTTCTCCGCAGCAATCCGCACCAGCGACAGCATCTGCTCAAGGCACCAGCTTCCGGCAGAAAAAAGCTGCTGTGAGACCTGAGGGCAGAAATATGATGCTGCCAGCCCTCCAAAGCCGCAGACCGGTACAAGAAACAGGCCAAGTAACGGAACAAAGAACACATTAAAAAGAACGTTCGGCAAGACGGTACCAAAATTCCAGACCAGGACCGGGTACAAGGCAATATTGGCGCACAAGCTGACATACAGCACGGCCAGAAGAAAGGAGCACCCCTTGGAGAGAGCTCCACTGCCTGAGGGCAGGAGCTTTCTGAAAAACGGAAAAAGCAGGCCAATCCCTGCCACCGCAAGGACGGAAAGCTGGAATCCGAGATCGAACACACTCAGCGGAGAAAAGACCAGAATAAGCACCACGGCCAGAAACAGGCCGTCCAGCAAAATGTGTCCCCGGTCCACGAGCAGTAACAACCCCCAGAACCCGAACATGCACCCGGCCCTTAATAGCGAAGGGGAGAACTGACCCAGCCAGAGGTAAAAAAGCACAAGTGGAGCAGCCAGAAGGACGCCCAGTTTCAGCCGGGAAATCCGCAGATATGCTCCCGGCGCAACGAAGCCCACCACCCACGCGAGCAGAAATCCAAGAGAAGCCACGAACCCCACATGCAAACCGGAAAGGGCCAACACATGCGACACCCCCGCCCGCCTGACGAGTTCAACTGTATCTTTTGACAGAAAAAAACGGTCTCCGGTCAGCAGGGCCGGAAAAAAAGCTCCGCCCTGAGTCGGAGGAGCGTTCTGCAGAATGTGCGTGCGCAGGGAAATACGCAGCTTCTGCAAAAAATCAGGTTCATAGGGTTTAAGTTCGCCGTCCTTGAGCGGACCGCTGGTATAGGCACGATAAAATATATTCTTACTGCGGCTGTAAAAACCGTAGTCCCAGAGTCCGCTGTTGCGGAAACCTGTGGCCGGCTTGACCCTCTGCACGAACTCAACCTTCTGTCCCACCAGCGGAATCAGGTCCGGTTTTTCCCAGGTCCAGTTCAGGTAGCCTTCAAGCACGGACTGTCCCTGTGTCGAATTGCAGACAACATCCTGCAGGAGGATATTCAGCTTGTTGCCCGGAGCCGAGTGCACTGCATGCACCTGCCCACTGACCAGCACCTTTTCCCGCTTTTCCATCCACTCCGGCATAGGGCCGGCCGGATCAGGCAGCGCAAAGTTCCCATACCAGCCGCCCAGCCAGAAAAGCAGGATCAGCAGAACTACACCCCCCTTTTCAAGCCGGAAACATATCAACAGGAAAACATAAATGGAAAATGCAACAAAGGCGGGGAAAAACCATTTAATGGAAAGAATGCCGAAAACAAAAGCGGGGACGAGCTTCTGCCAGAGAAACAGGCCCGGTAAACCGAGCCTGCTCATTGAATTCAAATCGGAATCTGCAAAACTCATAGCGGCAATTGCCCGCTATTCCTTTTCACGCCAGATACGTGCTCCAACAGCTGAGAGCTTGTCTTCCAGCTTCTCGTAGCCACGGTCAAGATGGTAGATGCGCTGGACATCAGTCCGCCCGTGAGCGGCCAGACCGGCCACAACCAGCGAGGCACTTGCCCGCAAATCTGAAGCCATTACCGGAGCTCCGGTCAGCTGTTTTACCCCGCGGACCATGGCAGTACGACCTTTGAGCTTGATATTCGCGCCCATGCGCACAAGCTCGGAGACATGCATGAAACGGTTTTCGAAGATTTTCTCTTCAATGGTACCGGCCCCATCGGCAAGGCACATCAGGGTCATAAGCTGGGCCTGCATGTCGGTGGGGAAACCGGGGAACGGCTGGGTGGTGATGTCCACGCCGGAAACAATCCCGTTGGTGCGGCGTACGCGAACCCCGCCCTCTTCCTCCTGCAGCCAGACGCCCATCTTGCGCAGCTTGTAGACAACCGCATCCAGTTCCTGAAACGGACAGTCCTCAATGAGCAGCTCGCCGTTGGTCATGGCGGCAGCAACCATGTAGGTTCCGGCTTCAATACGGTCAGGCATGATCTTGTAATCACAACCCTTCAGCGAAGAAACGCCTTCAACCTTGATGATACTGGTGCCCTGTCCCGAAATCTTTGCTCCGCAGGCGATAAGGAAGTTTGCAAGATCCACAACTTCCGGCTCACGGGCAGCGTTTTCTATTATAGTGTTACCTTCTGCGATGGAGGCGGCCATAAGCACGTTTTCAGTGCCGCCGACGGTGGGGAAATCAAAATGGATGTGTGCGCCCTTCAGTCCGTTGCAGCGTCCGTGAATGTAACCTGAATCAAGATCGAAAGTGGCTCCCATCTGCTCAAAGGCAGTCAGGTGCAGATCAACAGGCCGGGCACCGATGGCACAGCCTCCGGGTAGCGCAACCTTGGCTTCACCCTTCAGGGCCAACAGGGGACCGAGACAGAGAACTGATGCACGCATGGTCTTAACCAGATCATAAGGGGCCTCAATCTTGAGGTCACATACGCAGCTCTTGACGTTGTTGCCTTCGAAAGAAGTCTCGCAACCGAGAATTTCCAGCAGCTTGAGTGTGGTGTGGATGTCCCGCAGACGGGGAACATTGCTCAGATTAACCTCGCCCTGCGGCAGGATGCAGGCCAGAAGAATGGGCAGAGCCGCATTCTTGGAACCACTCACCTTGATGGGACCGTTGAGGGGAACCCCACCTTCAATAACTAATTTATCCATTCTCTATCCTTAAATATCCCGGGAAGTATCCGGCTCGTTCGTCCGGCGACTGTCCGAGGCCCTGCAGGGCTATTTTTATTGCGCAACGCGCTTTTGATAATCGGAGATTGTATAACGTATGCCTCCGGCGGCCCCTGCCGGGGGCCTTAAACCCTTTTGCAAATTAGGGTTTAAGAATCCCAAAACCTTTTAATAGGGCTTCGCCGCTTTGTACGACAAACTGTATTGATCAATACCCGTAATAAAAGATGTTACATAGACTCATATAATGTAAAATTTTGTACAGATAATCTTTTGACTGATTTTGAGGCCAACAGCCTCACTGCTTCATATGGCAAAACGATGCAAAGACAAAATGGGAATCCCAAACACAGCTGACACTTTGGTACTTTTTAAAAAAATTGCCGCACAAAGCATATAAAACAGGTTAACAGCTGGTCTTGTTTTCAAATAAGATACGGTTGAATCTTAAAGCAGTCTTTCTCTCGTTGGCGCTGAGTATTCGAAAGACTGCCAGCCAAATTACAATATGTTTCTCAAAACCGAAATTTAAATGGCACAAAAAAGCGGATTAGTGAATACGGTGCTTAGGTTATTCCGTAGGAAACATCAAATGCAAATCGCGAACTACCCGGCATTATTTCCTAATTCAAACAGTTTATTAGTAACCAAATTTAAAAATTCTGCAAAAATCTCTTGACCATCAGACCCGGCTTGGGTAAACACCCTTCTCACACGCGGTGGGTGTAGCTCAGTTGGTAGAGCACTTGGTTGTGGCCCAAGTGGCCGAGGGTTCAAGTCCCTTCACTCACCCCATTTGACATCTAAGGGATCGGGAATCCCTGACCCCTTTATAAGGTGGGTGTAGCTCAGTTGGTAGAGCACTTGGTTGTGGCCCAAGTGGCCGAGGGTTCAAGTCCCTTCACTCACCCCATATTTGAAAAAGACCGGAAATTTTCCGGTCTTTTTTGTTTTGTGCCTCATTAATACTCATATCCGTCGATTTTGCCGCGCAACCGCTTCCCAAGAACTTCCGAAGCATCGCCGAGTTCATTAAGAATCAACTCCGCCTCTGCTCGGTATGCTGCAATCTTCTCGACGGTCCAGTAATGCGGCGGAGGCTGCAAATTCACCACCCGATCCGCCAGCTTGACGATCCAGACCTCACGCGGACATTGTTTTATCCTTTTCAGACTGTCCAGCATGCCGCTACGCTTATCTGGGAAATCCTTGCTCTTGGTCAATGCAGACACTCCTGCAGCCACATCATCCCCGAAAATAGCCTGAATTTCTTCCAGTGATGTTTCCGTATCCTCAACCGTATCGTGCAGCAACGCACACTGCACCGCCAGATCAGAATAATGGAACTCTTCTGCCACCACCGCCACCAAAACCTCCATAGCCACATTGCCAACATGGTTCACATAAGGCAGATTCGATCCCGGAACCTTCTGCCCTGCATGTCTTGCGCAGGCGAAATTCCACGCCCGCATATATTTATCCGGATTCCACATTTCGACCTCGCTATATGTCTATGCCTGCCTTGCAAAACAAAACCCCGGACTCAGATGAACCCGGGGCTTATTCTATACCTGTTTGCGCAGCCTGCGCTTGTCACCAACGCGCATAGTGAACTTTTCCTTATCCATGTATTCAAGCAGCGGAATGGAAAACTTGCGGGAGATACCCACCAGATCCTTGAAATCCTGCGGCCCGAGCTCCTCGTTTTCGGCAAAATAGCCTTCGAGGGTTTTCTGGAGCCCGTCCACCGCCGACTTGGCAAAATACATATCCTCTTTGATCCTGACCACCAAACCCTCATCCTGAAGGAGCCTGTAAACAGGTGCGGCCTCCTTGAAAACAAGCTCCAATGGATCAAGAATATCCTTGATGTTCGGCGGGGTCAGACCGCCCTTTTCATAGGCATCAAGCAAAGTGTCACGCAGTTTCTGCTGATCGGAAGCCAATGAAACCTTATGTCCGGGCAGATGCAGAATCTCCTGCGCCACCACGATTTCATTCTTCTTTATCAGCCGCTCCACCAGTGCGTGGAAAAGCTTCTGCGGCAACCGTTTACCGAAGGTTGAACCAATCTCTCCGCGGGAAACCCCCGGTTTCATAGGCTCTTTCCTATGGAATTCCTCAAGGTGACTGATCAGCCCCAGAGAGAGATCATCAACACGGCTTCCGGCCACGTATGAACGGCTGTCCTTGTCGAAAAGAAAAACCTTCTGCTGCCCGCCCATGGTCTGAAGCAGCTTTTCCAACGACTTTGAAGCGGTGTTGGTCAGGATGGAAAGCTGCTGGAAGGTAAGTCCTTCGTTGCCGGCAAGTTCAAGCTGGGTCTGGACCAGATCCTCAGGTTCTGCACCTATGAGCGAGTCAAGACGCTTCACGTCATCGGAAAAACGTTTAACCTTGCGGCCCAGCGGGTTGATGATGCTGCCCCCGGCCACCGTGCGCAACGGCGAAAAAGACCGCAGGACAACCCTATCCCCGTAGACCCCGGTCATGGGGCTGTCGAAACGCATCTGGCAGACGGCGCGCTCACCTTTCTCCAATTTTTCGCGATCAAGGAAATATACCTTGGCCATTACTTCCTTGGACCCGTGGTGAAAATGGATTTCCTTACGGTGCTTGAGCGACTTGGGCGAAGATGGCAGGCAGGTCAGTTCCACATCCCACACAGAGGACGGAAAAAGGGTTCCCGGACGGCCCAGCACCTCGCCGCGTTCGATGTCTTCCACTTCCAGCCCGTGCAGGTTCACAGCGGTCCTGCGTCCGGCCGGTGCGGTCTCAACGCTCGATCCGTGCGACTGCAACCCGCGGACCTTGGTCTCGGTCATTTTCGGGTACAGCACAACATCATCACCAAGGGACAGCTGCCCTGAAATGAGCGTGCCGGTCACTACCGTGCCGTGCCCCTTCATGGTGAAAACCCTGTCCACAGGCAGTCTTGCCAGATCGGTACGCCGTTTGGGTTCGAACCCTTTCATGAAGGCCGCAATCTCGACCTTGAGTTCTTCCAGCCCCTGCCCGGTGTGCGAAGAAACCGCATGGATCGGAGCCTCAGCCAGAAAGCTCGACGCAAGAAAATCGCGTACGTCTTCCTTGACCATCTCCAGCCAGTCCTCATCGACCATGTCCACCTTGGTCAGGACCACAAAGCCCTTCTCGATCCCCAGCAGGGTGCAGATCTCCAGATGCTCACGAGTCTGGGGCATAACGCCCTCGTCAGCAGCTATGACCAGCAGAACAAAATCAATGCCCGCAGCACCGGCGACCATGTTTTTCACAAACTTCTCATGGCCCGGTACGTCAATAATACTGAGCGGCTCTGTTGCGCCAATATCAAGACTTGCAAAGCCAAGCTCAATGGTGATCCCGCGCTTCTTCTCCTCGGCCAGACGGTCACAGTCCGTACCGGTCAAAGCCTTGATCAAACTGGTCTTGCCATGGTCTATATGACCCGCAGTTCCCATAACTACCGGCATTGATACTCCTTATATTTGGAGCCTCCTACGGCATCGCGGAGGCTCCCCTAGATAACCTAATTCTTCAAAAAAGTCCTGAAAGCAAGTTCGGTTGCATAGAGATCGGCCTTGCTGGTCAGTTCGAACGGGCTGTGCATGGAAAGCACCGGAGGTCCAAAATCAATTACGTCCATGCCGTAAAGCGCGAGGAACTTGGCGACGGTACCGCCTCCGCCGAGGTCAACCTTGCCGAGTTCGGCCATCTGCCAGGGAACTCCGGCCTCACCGAGAATCTTGCGCATCCAGGCCACGAACTCGGGATGGGCGTCATTGGCACCGACCTTGCCGCGATGTCCGGTAAATTTGCAGAAACAAGGCCCGTAGCCGAGATAGGCTGAGTTCAGCTTCTCATGCACATCCTGATAATCCGGGTCAATTGCGGCATGCACATCGGTAGACAGGGCCTTACCGGCCATCATGACCCGGGACATCTTGGCATTGGGCTCCCATGCCTCGATCAGGTCTTCAAGGCTGTATTCAAAGAACAGGGACTTTGCTCCGGTCGAACCTTCGGAACCGACCTCTTCCTTGTCATAGAACAGGACAATCTGGGCATGCTCAGGTTCCGGTGCATTGAGGAACGCTTCAAGGGCGAGGAACACGCAGGAGCGGTCATCCTGCCCGTAACCGCCTACAATGGCTTTATCGAGCCCCACGTAGCGGGCAGGTCCGGCAGGAACGATGTGCAGTTCGGCGCTGAAAAGGTCTTCCTCGACAATACCGAACTTCTCGTTAAGCAGTTCCAGCACCTTGCGTTTTACGGACGGCTTGCCGTTACCCTCTTCCTTTTCGTCTTCTTTGGAGAAAGACAACGCATGGCCCATGAGAATGTTCAGCTTCTCAGCCTCAAAGGCATCAGTGACCTTCTTCTCCACCTGCTTGTAGGCAAGGTGCGGAAGCAGGTCGAGAATGGTCAGAACCGGATCATTTACGTCCTCGCCGATGACAACATCAACCTTTTCACCGTCCGCCTTGACTACAACCCCGTGCAGGGACAAAGGCCGCGCCAGCCACTGATACTTGCGGATACCACCGTAATAGTGGGTCTTGGCCATGCTCATGCCCAGATCTTCATACAGGGGATGCTGCTTCAAATCGATGCGCGGGGTATCGGCATGTGCTCCTACAAGACGGAACCCCTGTGACAGAGGCTGCTTACCCTTACGGGCAATGAAGATAGTCTTGTCGCGAAAAGAGCGAAAACATCTGTCGGAACCGATGAAATCGTCAAATCCTGCTTCGGTAAGCTTTTCCTCAACGTATTTGATTGTTTCCCGCTCGGTTTTGCAGCGGGTAAGAAAGTCGAGATAACGGGCAGCCAGATCATCCATAGCCTGCTGGTGCTCGTCGTCCTGAAATATTTCCCAGCAACTCTTGGGATTATGTTCGAGAGACATGTTCATTTTAAATCCTCAATATAGCTTATATAGTTGTTTCCTCCGGTGTCCGGAGGCAGACCTGAAATAAAATATCAAACCTACCTGAGTGCCTGGGAAATCGCGCCTACGCAGAGCTTGTACTCTTCACGGGCAAGAGTCCGCGGATCAAGGCACAGGGCATCGTCTTCAATTCTGGCTACTAACGGAGGCTCGCAGGAAAGCAGCCTCTCCTTTAATTCTTCAACCGACACTTTAACATTAGGAACAACGGTTACCAGCGATGTTTTTAAATCCTGTTCCGGAAATGCCCCGCCGCCTACGCGGGATACGCCCTCACGCACCCCGACGGAAACCGACTCTCCCAGCTCGCGGCGCAGGGTGCGGGCCAGAGCCTGCGCCTGCTTCCTGAGATTCTCGGGACTCTCGGTAATCATGCGCACGGTGGGCACTTCACGCCTTGCCGTATCAGGGTCAAGATAGAGCCGCAAGGTGGCTTCAAGGGCGGCAAGAGTCATCTTGTCGATACGCACCGCACGGTTGAGCGGGTTTTTCTTGATCATGTCGATGTACTTCTTCCTGCCGACAATGATCCCCGCCTGAGGACCGCCAAGCACCTTGTCGCCGGAGAAGGACACTACATCCACGCCTTCGGCCACCACTTCCTGTACTGTTGGTTCACGGATCAGCCCCAGCCCGGAGAAATTGGTCAGGTTGCCGCTGCCGAGGTCTTCGTAGACCGGCAGACCGTGCTTCTGTCCGAGCTCGGCAAGCTCACCGCCGGAAACTTCCTTGGTGAAGCCGATAACCCGGAAATTGGAAGTATGAACCTTCATAAGCAGGGCTGTGTCCTCATTGATGGCATTCTCGTAGTCGCGCAGGTGGGTACGGTTTGTGGCTCCTACCTCGCGCAGGGTGGCCCCGCTCTTGACCATCACGTCCGGTATACGGAACGATCCGCCGATTTCCACAAGCTGTCCGCGGGATACGATCGCCTCACGGCCCTTGGCGAGAGTCTCAAGGGTGATCAGTACCGCGGAAGCATTGTTGTTGACCACCAGAGCGGCTTCGGCCCCGGTAATCTCGCAGATGATCTTCTCCACATGGCTGTAACGGCTGCCCCTTTCCCCGGTCTTGAGGTCAAACTCAAGGTTGGAATAACAGGCACAGGCCTCGATTACAGCCTCAACTGCCGAAGGGGCCAGCAGGGAACGCCCGAGGTTGGTGTGCACCACCACCCCTGTGCCGTTCAGCACCCGCCTGAAATGGGGACGCGCTCCGGCCCGCACGTGGCAGGTCAGGCGCGGAAAAAGCACCTCGGATGAAAGCTGCTTTTCCTCGGTAATGATCCCGCCCCTGATCTCCTCACGGCAGACATCCAGAAAGCCGTTCACCAGATCGCGGGAAAGGGTCCTCGGCAGTCCTTCAATGACTCCTTCTTCTTCAAGACGGGTCAGGACTGAATCAACAGATGGCAGAAATTTGAAAAGATTGGACAAGCTTTACTCCGTACTCTATCCGGCGGATTGCCGGTGGACCTGCAGTGGGTCCTCTGGGGTTAACCCCCATTTTTCACAATATGGCTATTCCTCGACTCCGCAAAAAGCCAATCAAAACAGCATGTAAACCAAACAATTCGAGCAAATAAACAACTGACTAAATGACATTAATTTGTCGTGTGCCGTGGCGAAACAACGTTAATAACGTTTGGGATTCTTGCACCAGCCCTTAGGCGAGCGGTCTTTCCGCGAGTCTTAGGGATGGCGACAGTGGAACAAACCATTTTCAAAGGGTTTAAGCCCACGGAGGGTCGCCGAAGGCATTCTATTGCGTACCTAAAGATTTTTCCTCAAAAACTCTGGGTAACTTGTATAAAAAGCTGCCAGTAAATACAAGGAGCCACAGACTAGAACCGTTTTATCACCGGCACCAAGCATTGAAAGGGCCTCGACGATGTTTTCAGCCGGCTTCGCCCGCTCTCCAAGGACCTCGGCAAGCTCCTTGAACGGGTATGCCCGCTCGTTGCCGGATATGCCGCTGGCGATTACAGGCCCATCGGTCAGACGGAACAGGGTTTCACGCACCGGAGCAAGATTCTTGTCCTTCATACACGAAAAGATAATCGCATCCGGCTTGATGGAGCTGTGCTTGAGTTCTTTTTCCAGTGCCGCAAAGGCATGCACATTATGCGCACCGTCAAGAATGTAGGTTCGGTCAGATTTTATAGTCTGCAATCGTCCGGCGATGAATCCGTTTCTCACCCCGGCACGGACCTTCTGCTCATCAAATTCATGACCGAGCTTCTCGCAGAACAAACGCCATGCGCAAGCAGCCAGATGGGCATTCTCCTTCTGGTGTTCACCGGCAAGTGACGGTTCAAGCCCGGATACGGCTTCCATATCCCGGACATGATGCAGCCTGCAGCCGAGTTCAGCGGCACGGGATTCAAGCACCGCCCCCGCCTCATCAACCTGCTGGGCTGTCACAGCAACGCCATCACGACGCATGGCATCGGCCTTGTCAGCTGCAATGAGATCCACTGTCGCCCCCAGCACCTTCTCATGATCCAAACCGATGGGCGTGAACACGGTCAGGTCCGGGTCAATAGTGTTGGTAGCATCAAAGCGACCGCCCAGCCCTGCCTCCATGACGGCAAGATCAACGCCGTTATTCCTGAATGCGGCAAGCCCCATGCAGGTAAGCAGTTCAAAATAAGTCAATCCGGCATCCGGGGCTATTTCCATTACCTGATTGGCTGTGGCACACCACTCCTCTTCCGAAAGCATCTGCGAATTTATGGTGATACGCTCACGCGGTGTAACGAAATGCGGCGAGGTGAATGTCCCGACCTTAAGACCGTACTGTTCAGCAATGGCGGTAAGATAACTGGAAGTTGATCCCTTGCCGTTGGTCCCGACAACATGGATGACCGGAAAACTCCCTTTTCCGCCCCACTTACTCACAAATTCTTCCATCCGGCCCAGGCTCAGATCCATATGAAAGAGTCCAAGATTGTCAATATAATCACTGAATTCAGAAAAGTTATTAAATTTCATTTTTTCCCTTATTTTTTTACTTGACCCCGAGACCCTGTTTGTTTAAAAGATCATCTCTCGCGCGGCAGTAGCTCAGTTGGATAGAGCAACGGCCTTCTAAGCCGTTGGCCGAGGGTTCGAATCCTTCCTGCCGCGCCACAAAGAATTCACAGGGTTACAGGTTAAAGCTTGTAACCCTTTTTCTTTTGCCTTTTTTATCCCCTGCATTTTTGCACGCACCGGGGATAAAAATGAACGCAACACAACGCAATTCAACGTCATCAAGTTACTCTTTATCTTTGCAGGATTTTTACGTTTCACATGGGTCGTCTAATTATACTGCACTCAGATGTCAACGACGGAACTATTCAGCATGCCGCCCTTATTTCCAAAACTCGTTGATCCATCAAGAACCAATATGAAATAAGAAGCAATCAGCCCTAAGCCGAAAACCCCAACCCGGATTTCCGGGCTGGGGCCTTAACGATTTTTATATGCTTTGATCAAAAAAGCATTCGCTGAATTTCATTCAGGCAATTGCTTACATCAGCCAAACCGAGCAGTAACAAAATCTAAGTACTCTATTCTCCCATTACCAATCAACTACACACCGTCAGCATTAAGTTTAACAAGGGCATCCTGCAGTTCTTCGGCCATGGAAACTAGATCGGCAATGGAACATGCCGACTCCCGAGCAGCGTCAGTTGAATTCATTGCCAGCCGGGCAATGTTAGACACAGTCTTTTCTATATCCTTGGAGGCGACCGACTGCTGACCTGCGGCCAGTGCGATGCCCTCAATCCTTTCCGCCACGTCATCAGACAAACCCTGAATCTGCTTGAAAACATCCACGGAATTGTTGACCTCGTTATCGGCAGAACGGGCAAAGGAGAGAGCCTCCTTGACGCCTTCGATATTCTGCATGGTCCGGCTTTGAATCCCTGAAATGCATTTATCCACTTCCTTGGTTGCAACCATGGTCTTTTCAGCCAGCTTGCGTACCTCATCAGCGACTACGGCAAAGCCCTTGCCTGCTTCTCCGGCACGGGCAGCCTCGATAGCGGCATTCAGTGCCAGAAGATTGGTCTGATCGGCAATCTCGTTAATAACGTTTACAACTTCACCGATGGATTCTATTTCAGTACCAAGCCCGACCATATCGGCCTCAAGGTTTGAAACCGTTCCAGAAACCATACCCATTGCATCGCGGGCACGGAACACAACCTCAATACCCCCTACAGCCTCTTTACGGGCATTATCGGCAGTGGATGATACTCCTTCCGCATTCTGCGCAACGTCTTTGGCGGTCATATGCATCTGCTCTACCGCTGTTGCGGATTCGTTCATCAACTCCTGCTGCTCCAACGCACTTTCGGCTATTTCCTGAGTCTTGAGCTTCAGATCATGTGAGGCCCGGGTAAGCCTGTTGACGATTGTTTCAGCACGGGAGGAAGCCCCGGTAATCTTGTCCATGAGTGACAGTATGTGCTTCTGCTGCGCGACGGCCTCGTCCTTGGCCTTCTCTGACAGTTCTGCCTGCTTCAAGGCATCTTGTTCAAGAGCGCGGGCTTCATCTATCACCTCCTTGAGCTTGAGGACCATACCGACAAGGACATCTCGCAACTCAAGAAGTTCCGCAGAGAACTGGCCTTCAGGCTCACATTCAAGATCTCCTCCGGCCACGGAATTGGCATATCCGCTCAATCGCCGGAGAGAGGAAGTGACCGATATCATGACCCAGAGAAGAATCACGAGAACGGAAACACCTACGGCAACCTCTATGCCCAGCACCATATAACCGATCACGGCTGAGTCATGCTTCATCTTTTCATGACTGAAGCCCAATATCTTCGCAAATACGGGCTCTACGGCGCGTGCTGACTTGATCAGATCATCCGTAAGCCTGATTATGGAGTTGTCCAGCTTTACATATTCATGAAAGGCTTCACTGTAATTATTCAACGCGGAGAGCATTGCTTCAGCCTGAGGCTCAGGATAGGAGGAACGCACCCTTTCCCTAATATCCCGGATCATGGAATCAACCATTGCAACCGGTTTGTCTCCGCCACGAATAATATAATTCTTCTCCTGCCTGCGCATCTGGAGAACCAGTATCAGCAATTCCGAATCAGACTGTCCCTCTTTGAATGCCGCCTCCATGTTTCTCGCGGCCTTGATGAACTTCCAGCGCAGGCCTTCATCCATGGTCAGCCCCTTTGCAACATTATTGCCATGTACTTCGGTCAGATATTTTTTATATGCGTCGAGCAGGACTTCAACCCGGTCACAGGATTCGGCCATCTCCGGAGAAACCGCCTTCAGCTCTGCAACTTTTTCTTCGGACTGACCGGCACACGCCAGGGCTTTATCAAAGTATGAAGACTCCATGCGCAGCAGGAAATTCTTCTCCTGCCGTCTGGCCTGAAGAAACGCCTCGTTGCCTTCATTGGCCAGAGCCTCAATCCTGCGGCTGTTTTCAATCAGTTTCTCACCCCAGTAGTTAACGGCAAAGATTGCTACAAGCCCTGCCAACGAAGTCATAAACACCAGCATTAATTTAGCTTTGATACTCATAAAAACTCCATGCACCGCCTTAGCGCTGTTTGACCGGGAGACAATACTTTATCCGATATACCCGCTGATGAGATCAGGGGCATCGGTATCCCAGTTTCTGATTCGCTTGTTTTTCACCGCCCGCTCGACAACCGACATGAGCCGTCCAATTGAAACAGGCTTGGCCAGATAATCGAACACACCGTTGCGCATCATCAGCAGAGCATTCTCAATAACCGGAACACCGGTCAGGATGATAATTTCAACAGCGATACCGTGCTCCCTGATGATCATTGAAATATCTTCACCTTTCAGGTTGGGCAGATTGCTGTCCAGAATGACAACATCCACCACATCCTTTTCAAGGATATGCATTGCAGCCATTCCATCTGCCGCACCCAGAGCATCGTATCCGCCCTTGGCCAGAAGGAGCCGCAGACTGTTTCTGAAGCGCTCCTCGTCATCTACAATCAAAACCCTTCCCTTGCTGTTCATGACGACCTCGTCCTATCCGAGGGAATCACCACCGAAAAGACAGTCCCCTTGCCGACAGAGGATTTCACATCGATGGATCCACCCAGCTGATTGATAATCCGAAGGCTTACGGCAAGCCCCATCCCTGTCCCCTCTCCATGACTTTTTGTCGTAAAGAATGGGGTAAAAATATGCGGAAGGTATTCATCGGGAATACCGGGGCCGTTATCCTCCACAGTAACAATAATCTTTGTCCATTCACGCCTGCAGGCAATGATGATTGCACCTTCACTTCCCACTGCCTGAACCGCATTTTTGAAGAGATTAAGAAAGACCTGCCTCAATAGCGGAGGATCGGTACAGACCAAAAAAGGCTCGTCCGGAATCTGGCGGATAACCTGAATCTTTTTTCCGGCACTCTCCTCCTCCATTAGAAGGAGCAGATCCCTCAGCAGTTTATTGACATCAACCTGCTGGGCAACGGTCAGCCTGTTTCTGGCCATATCGAGAAGTTTTCTGGTTATGTCGGAACAGCGCCGCACCTGGCCCATTATGACCTGCAGACTCTCCTCTACCTCATCAAGGACCGGGCTGCTGCCTGCTATATCCAGACTGACTCTTATGATTTCAGCTTCCTGCATTATTATATTGAGCGGATTGTTGATTTCATGGGCTATTCCGGCGGAAATTTCATCAAGTGAATTTACCCGCTGAACCTGAATGAACTGACTCTCCAGCTCAGAATACTTGCGCCGCAACCGTGCAAGCTGGAGCAGGAGGAATCCCACCAGCGAACAGACAACGACAACCGCAATAAATTCACCACAGAGCCTGCAACTGTCGTCATCCAGCAACCCTCCGGCCACGGCCAGAAGGAGAGCCAGAGCAAGAAATACATACAGGCATCCCAACAGGCCGGTATTTCTGAATTCAGCAGCAACCATTATCTTCTCCACCCTTGCGTCGGAGGACCGAATGCTCGTAAGCACTGTGAATCCGCTCTACAAGGTCATCAATCTCGAACGGTTTGAGAATATAGTCGTAAGCTCCGTGACTTATGCCTTCCAGGCCGGATGCAACGGAGCTGTGGCCGGTAAGCATTATCACTTCCACGTCACTGTGTTTGCGGCATATATGGCTGAGCACATCCATACCGCTCATGCCGGGCATTCTCACATCAAGGATAACCACATCCACCGGATTACCGGACAGGTAACGCAACCCCTCAGGACCATCGGCTGCCACGGCAACATCAAAGCCCCGCCTTTCAAGCCTGCGTTTAACCAGCTTCAGAAAGTCAGCTTCATCATCGACAACGAGCAGTTTTATTCTGGACATGGCTCCTCCTTTTCAAAGATGTCACTGTTGACCAGTGGCAACCGCACAGTAAACTGCGCCCCGCTTCCGGGCAGATTCCGCGCCTTGATGTCGCCCCCAAGCTTCTTGAGTATCGAGTAGATGATGGAAAGTCCGAGTCCAGTACCCTCCCCGGCAGCCTTGGTAGTAAAGAAGGGATCAAAAACCCGCGAAAGGAATTCCGGGGGTACTCCCGGCCCGGAATCACTGATCTGGAATTCTACAAAGTCACCACCAGAGCGGGTAGACAGGAGAATTGAACCGTCACGGTCAACGGCATCAATAGCGTTTTCCACCAGATTCAGGACAACCTGCTGAATCTGGTTAAAATCCGTTGATATGGAGGGAAGATCCGGATCAAGATCATAATTCACCCATATTGTGCGGTACAGAATCTCGTTATTCAGGAAAGAAACTGTCTCCCGAACCAGATGGTTGAGATCGATTTCTTCCTGAGCAGGCTCCATGCTTCTGGCAAAGCCGAGCATTCTGTGGGTGACGGACCTGGCCCTTTCAACATGCCGCTCAATATCGCCAAGGGCTTCCTCAAGGTTGGGACGGGCCTCAACTCCGTCAAAATCGCCGTCAGTGATCATATCCCGGATCCAGCCGGCGCTCTCCCGGATAATGGAAAGCGGATTGTTTACTTCATGGGCCACCCCGGCGGCCATCTTGCCCAGCGAAGCCATCTTTGAGGACTGCATGACGGTGGCGTCCATCAGGGCCTTTTCCTTATCCGTCTTCATCAGCTTCCTGACGATGGAAGTAATCGCAAAAAAGGTTCCCAGTGAAATGGTCAGCGCACAGACCAGAATCAGGCCGAAGGCAAGGGACTGCCCGCGAAATACGGGAGAAAGCTCCTCGACCGGGTTCTCAAGGACAACGAGACTCCATGCAGCCATCTTCAGCGGCATTATCCCGGCCACAATTCTTGTTCCGCCCTCATTCCAGCGGACGATGCTCACGTCGCTTCCGGTGGAGAACTGAGGCAGTTGGGCCTGAAATAGTATTTCGCCGCTTCTGCGGGACGAAGTCTGAAGAATCCGGTCGGAATTAACCAGATAGGCATCACCGAACTTTCCGGGCCGCACGTTGCCGACCAGAGAATCGAATACATCAGAATCAATGGTAGCCCGCAAAATCCAGGTCCTGCCCAGTTCCCTGCGCTTTACCGCAATGACGAAATGGGGAAAATTCCGGTAGCCCAGAAAAACATCACTGATGTAGACCCCCTTGAGCATGACCTGATCAAACCAGTCCTGATCCTTGTAATTGATATTTTTCAGGTCGTAGGGGCCGCAGTAAGCCACATGGTTGCCCTGCTGATCAAACACGCCAAGGTCGATAAAGGAACTGGAAGTACTGTATATGGCATCAAAAAGATTACTGAGCTTTTCCTGCTGCGAGATTTCCGCAAACGAGTTCGTGTTGATGATATTCTGCAACTGAACAACACGCTCACCAAGAAACATGTCGATGGCATCTGCCTTGTTGAGCACGGTCAGCCGCAAGTTGCTCTGGAGCTTTTCCTCATAGGTGGCACTGAATTCCCGCTGCAGGACAAACCCCAGCAGGAACAACGGAATAAGGGAGAACGACAGTGCCGTGACAGTCAGTTTCCACTTGAGCTGCAGGTAATGGGAGGCCTTCATATTTCCTCCCCGAAGATCAGGCTTTCTATCTCCCTGTCAAATCTGGCACGGTATTTCTCAATTGCAGCGCTGTCGTCCATGACCATATCCAATTGACGGGTCTGAACGAGAAGATAACCGGCAACAGTCAGCCCCCGCTTTGCCATCTCCGGTGAAATCCCTTCCATGCGTGCGAACATGACATCCCCGTTCATCGAAGTATGGAAAGCATGCTTCGAAAGGATGTCCGCCACCAGTTGCAGACGCCGGGAACGCCGCCCCATGTCGGCCGCGCCACCCTTGAACTGGAAAAGCACATAATTCATTTCAGGATCGCGACCGGCGAATCCTTCTATGGTGCAGTAATGAAAGCCCATGTGAGTCTGCAGGCAGCAGTAGTTGCTCCCGACTATGAAATAACTGCGTTCCCCCATGCTGTTGCGCACACCGGGGACAAGGGCCGGGTTGCAGGTTGCCCCGAAAAGAACCGATGCAAATCCGCCTAAACAGATGTCCGGGGGGCCTTCCCACGGGAATCCGGTCATTCCGGTCCACAGGGCCTTCATGGCGCTGGAGCGGATATCCTCAAGACGCACATATCCGCAGTCTGTCGCCCCGCCGTTTTCAGCCAGACCGCCGCCAATATCTATGATCCAGTACTGAAGCTTTTCTCCATCCAGCATCTGCCTTGCAGAATCACCCATTCCGGCGCGTCCCTTGAACATCTCGGCAACAGCCTTTTCATGGCAGAACCGGGTTATGTCATGCAGGGTCATGCACTTTTCCGGAGTAAAATCAGAACTGCGCGGGTCTGTCAGATTCAACGGGGTGATGTATTTCAGTACGGATTTGAAAGCACGAGAAACCGGGGTACCCTTGAATGGGAGTTCTCGCGGCTTTGCAGGCTGGTCAACGCATCCAAGGAGAATACGACCATTTATGGCGTCTACTGTAATCTCCAGAATTCCCTTGAGCTTGGCTACAGCACCCGGAACGCCGATCAGCGCAGGAATTCCGTACTCTCGGGCCACATTGGCCAGATGACCGGTACTGCTCCCGTACTCCGCTACCACTGCGGCAGCCCGGGGGAGCAGAGCCGCCAGTTCTGGACCGGCGACTCTGGTAAGGAGGATGCCTCCGGAGGGGAATCCAATCATGTCGTGTGGGGTCTGCACCAAATGAACTGTTCCGGAAGCAATCCCGGGACTTGCGGGTTGGCAGAAATCCGCAATTACGGGGAGGGACTCGTCAAATTCAGCATTGCCCTGCTTCTCCTGCCGCTTCATGACTTCCAGCGGACGGGATTGCAGTATATAAAGTGCCCCATCTTCGGTCAGGGCCCACTCCACATCCTGAGGGCATTTGAAATATTCCTCCAGCGCCAGTGCAGCCCTGCAGATTTCCATGAGAACATCCGGTTCTATTGCCGGGCGGCTCTGCCTGCCCCTCCCCAGACTCTTTCTTACTATGCTGCCGTCGTGCGAGAGAAAACGGCCCCACTCCTGATCTGAAATTTCTTCATAGACGACAGCAAGGGAATCCCTGTCCAAGCGCCAGAGATCACTGCGGGCAATACCGTCAACGATGCTGCTCGGCAGGCCTCGCACAGCCGAAACAACAATCTGACCGGCATGAAGCCCGGACGGATCACAACTGTAGGCGACTCCCCCGGCAACGGCATCGACCATTTCCATACACCCGACACACATCACCATCTCATCATCCCGGATTCCATGGTTCAGCCGATAGGTCATGGCGGCAACTGTATAAATGCTGGCTACAACATTCCGGTAGGCCTCCACCACTTCAGTTGGAGCAACCCCCAGTTCGGTGTGGAACTGGCCCGCAAAACTCACCCCGGAACCATCCTCGCATAAGGCGCTGCTGCGCACTGCCAGTGTGATGTTGCGTCCTTCAGCAAGTTTTTCCGCGGCAGCAGTTATCTCTTCTTCAAGATCCGGCGGGAATTGATAGAGTGAGACTGTCTCACGAACATTCCGCTCCAGCAGCCTGAGAGAAGCATAGCTGTCCTCTCCGCAGATCTGGGCGACCCTCTTCAGTTCCTCTCCAAGCCCGGACTCCTTCAGCAGAAACCTGAACGCTGAGGCGGTAATGGAAAAGCCTTTCGGAACCCTGATGCCGGGAATGGATGCTATTTCACCAAGCACAGCCATTTTGGAGCCGGCTTCATGAATGAGTCCGGTGCCAAGCTCGGCCATGTTTAAGATAAAGGGGCCGTTGTGTTCGGGCTCAGCAAGGACTAACTCGCTGTTCATGGCCGCAAGAATCCGGTTGAACGCTTCCCGTAACCCCTCGTACCGGCCGGGAGCAATACGGTTGAGCCGCTCGATCATGTTCCGCACATCGGATGAAATCCTGATATTTTCCGCGCGGAGATAGGTCATCCCTACAGGTTTGGGACTCTGGGATGCTTCAAACAGCCCGGCCATCCTTTTCATGGCGCTGTTGTTGGCGGAAAGCAGCAGGCGAAAATTATTGCAGCGCTCAAGGAAACGGGCAGTGGAATTCCGGTCATCGGCAGACGGATTCCTGATTATCCGGGAAATGGCATTAATGAAGCTACGCATGCTCGGCCTCCAGTTTCAACTTGTCCTGAAACGGGCCTCCATGGCCGCATCCTTGATCTTGAAATACAGTTCCTCGGTTCCAACGGGCTTGAGAAGATAATCAAAAGCACCGCCACCGGCGACCTGCGCCAGAGCTTCCATATTCGCATGACCGGTAAGGATCAGCACAGGTATATCCGGCTTTACGGCGCGCAGCCTTTTAAGGGTCTCTATTCCGGACATTTCCGGCATCATTATATCCAGCACGATCACGTCAAAGTCCTCATTTCTGACCATCTCCAGCGCTTCCATTCCGCTGGAGGCAAGGGAGACTTCCACATTGCGCCTGATCAGGCGACGCTTGTAGGCGGTAAGAAAATCGTTTTCATCATCAACAAGAAGCACATGTATATTTTCCATTTCATTCTCCGTTGTACCGCCCTGTCGCAGGCCGGGCCGGGAATACCCGGCCTGCTTTCAAGGGGGATGATCAGGGGGGTGATCAGCTGTATGAAGTCACAGAAATAAATGCGGACCAGCTTTCAAGGGAGTCCCTGACTGCCAGCACCAGCGGGGCAAGGGTCCAGAAAAACAGCAGAAGCATTGCTGCGGTAAGGATCACCGTCATAACGGCCTGAAAACGTCCCAATGTTCCGGTCTTATACAGACCTATTCCTACAAGAACGGCGCGAACCGGTTCCATGACAAAGGCAAGTCCCGGAATCCACGAAATGACCATCACGGCCCCGCTGGAATAGGCATAAACATTGAAGACCCTGGAGAACGAGACCATTGACCCGGTCATCATCCGCATGATGCAGAACGAGAAAACTGCTGCCAGTGCAGGCATGAATACGGCATTGACCATCATGATCACGCCCATGAGCACTGAGTTCTCAAAAAAATAGGTCATACTCACCGAGCAGTAGAACAATCCAGAAATCATCAGGAAGATAAGCGCTCTTCTGCTGCCGGATTCCCCGGTGGCCGTTTCAAAGAATCCGCCCGGAGAACGGATGATTGCGACAAGGGATTCCAGATATTCCCTGACTCCCATTTTTACTGTCGGTGCCTGCACATTCTGCATGACGAACTCCTAATTCAGATAGCCGGTGATCCCTTCAACTATGCCCCAGAGCAACATGCCCGAGGTAAGAACGAATAGAATCTGCCGCTCTGTTTTCTTTGAAAAATATGTAGTCCCGTTTTCGTGGACGAATTTCTTTTCATCTTTTTCATCAGTATTCATTTGCTACCCCCCAGGGTGCGGCCGGCCGAAGCCGGCCGCAGGTTGCAGCGGTGTTAGAATGCCGGCAGGTTGCCGAAACCTATTCCGGACCAGTAAACCGCTGTGATCAGGATGATGAGAATGTTGGCAATGAACCACATTGGAATTCCGACCCGCAGATAGTCCTTGGGCTCCAGGTAACCGGAAGCATAGACAATCGCGTTGGGGGGAGTTCCGATAATAAGGCAGTAGGCAAAGGAGGATGCCACTGCGGTAGCCATGGCCATGAACGGCAGGAAGGTTGTTCCCGGGTGCACAATACTGGCCATGTTCAGAGTGATGGGACCTACGGCAGCGGCGGCGGGGCCGTCAGCCATAAGGTTGGTAAGTACAGCAGTGAGACCGTTCGAGGTCAGCATGAGGGGCAGGCCCTTGCTCATGCCGAAGGGAGCAAGCATGTCGATGCAGGACTGGGCCAGCCAGTAAGCGGCACCGGTCTGGTCGAGAGTGCGGCCGAAGATGATTGCACCGGCGTAGAGCCATACAACACCCCAGTCGACCTTTTCCTGATAGTCACGCCAGTTGACTACACCGGCCAGCAGGTACGCAACAGCACCGGCAACCGCGATTACACCGATTCCGAGACGGACAGGATAGATACCGATGTTGTAGAAGGCTTTTTCAGTAAACCATCCGAAAACCATCACCACGAAGATGACCATTGCCCAGATCTGGCTTCTGTTCCACTTGCCCATCTTGTTGATTTCGTTTTCAAGATGGCGCATGGCCGGAGCAAGAGAGGTGATCCTCGGCTTGAAGAGCATGTTGCTCGCAACCCAGGTAATGGGGATCATGACGATGACAAAGGGCATGCAGTACATCATCCACTGGGCATAGCCGATGTCCATTCCGAACATATCGGTGAGGTAGGTCATCATGATAACGTTGCGGGCACCACCGGAGGGAGCACCGGGGCCGCCGATGTTACAGGCCATGGCAATGGTGATCATGAGCATTTTTGCCAGTTCCTTATCCTCGGGGATCTCATCGGTAAGGCTGTTCTGGTAAAGCAGCATACCGATGGGCAGGAACATGGCAGCAAGGGCGTGGTCGGAAATAAAGGCAGCAAGGGGACTGATGACCACGAAGAATATCAGGGTGATCCAGCGGACATTGGGAACCGCGAGCTTCTTGAACATGAGCATGCATACGCGCTTGTCCACGCCGGTCTTTACGAAAGCAGCTGCGAACATGAGCGAACCCATGATAAACCAGACCGCGTCATCCCAATACAGCCCCGCCACCTGTGATCTGCTGATAACACCGGTAAATACAAGGATAAGACCGATACAGAATGCTACGCCGGGAAGCGGCATACACTCGGTCATGAAGCAGAAGACAACAAAGACAACCATTGCAATGGCAACCTTGATGTTCCATGCTCCCTTATCCGCGGTTTTCTTGTCCTTCTTGGACAGATCGGAATACTCAAGACCCTTTACGCGCAAGTTGTACGCGCCCTTCATAATCTCAAGAAACCTGTCCTCAGGGACGTTCTTTTCAATATAGTTACGAGCCTTATCCAGGTTGGAAGATGCGACAGGGATCTTGTACTTCTTCACCCATTTTTCATCACGTGCCATGAAGCGCGTCTTGCTCAGCGCACCCATCCGCATGTTCTGTTCCATCATCTGGGCTGTAAGTACCTGCCATTGCTCAATGTCGGCACTTCCCTTGTTGAAAAGCTGTTCACTTATATAGTTGGTTACCACCTTGGGGCCCACTGAGAACTGCATTCCGACCTGTTTCATACCCTGTGAGGTAGGCAGCATGAGAATCACAAGGAAAAGAATCACCGGAATAATCAGCAGCTTCCAGTTGACGAACTTATCGTAGCCGGTTGCTTTTTTCTTTGAGTTGGACATATAATTACCTCGGTATAGCTAATCTGCTGTATTTATCTGGACGAAATAATTCGAGCTATTTCGTAAAAGAGTTCCTGTTCCCTGACGATCCCGACGTCCCTACCGTTTTCTTGAACGATTATGCGTCTCTTTCCGGTGGTGACCAGGGCATTGGCCGCCTCCATGAGATTCGCTGAGGATTCGATGGTCAGGAACTCTCCAGACAGCAGAGATCGTACTTTCTTGCCGCCAAGCTTCTCGGCAAGAGAAGTGAACTGCCCCTCCCAAAACATGGCCGAATACTGAAGACTGTCGGCCGTTGAAGGCTTGGGGGCTGAAAGATACTCCGGGAGCACGGCATAGAGGAGGTCGCGCGGACTGAGAATCCCGGCGGTACTTCCATCCGCATTTCTGGCAATCACTGATCTGTGGCCGGATTTCATGATCCTGTTGGTTGCTATCAGGCCGCGCATTGACTCTTCAAGAGCGGCAATGGCTTCACCGACAGTGCTGTCCGCATCTATTTCGGTATACTCCCCAAGTGGAATCATCACGTTCCCGACCAGCTTTTCAGACTGCTTCTGCTTAGAGGTGCTGTGGTAGGCTTCATTGATCTTGGCAGCCAGGATGTCGATATCGCAGGGCTTGGCAAGATAATCGAACGCTCCCGAAGAATAAGCCTTCCTGGCACCTGACACATCTCCATGACCGGTAAGCATTATCACCGGCAGGTCAGGTTTCTCTTCTTTGATTCTTCCGAGGGTTTCATGTCCGTCCATGCCCCCCATTCTCACGTCAAGGATGACAACATCCGGCGACATGGAAAGGTGCTCCAAAGCCTCTTCCCCGCTGCCCGCAAGTATTGTTTCAAACCCCTTGCGTGAAAGTATTTTTGCGGTCGTCTCACGAAAGCGCTCCTCATCGTCAACCATGAGGACTTTTATGGTACTCATTATGTAACCTCCTTGAATTTCATTAATTACCGGAAGGAAGACTTAGGATGAGCCTTCCTTCCGGGCCGATAATAATCTTTGCTTTTGTCGATATATCTTTGCTGAAGCCTCCTCCACGTTTTCAAGCAGCTCCTTCATACTCACCGGTTTGATCAAGAAATCGAATGCACCCAATTTCAAGCCTTCCACCGCCGCCTCCATGGAGGCGTGCCCTGTGAGGATAATGACTTCCACAAAAGGGAACTTCTTTTTGATTCGCTGCAAGGTTTCGATGCCGTCCATGCCCGGCATTTTGATGTCAAGAAAGACAACGTGGATCTCCTCCTGCTCAAGCAGTTCAAGAGCCTTTTTCCCGGAAGTGCAGGTAAAAACGTCAAACCCCAACTTCTCGAAAAGCTTTTTGGTTGTGCTGAGCAGACGGTCCTCGTCGTCCACAAGCATGATTCTTGTGTTCCTCATGTCGAATTCATCCTTTTAAATTGATTACGGTAGCACAGGGCAAATCAATGAAACCGACCGTCTTATGCAGCAGCCGTGCCATTAAATAAGACATTGTTTTATAAACATAAAATTACGCAAAACAATATCGCAAAACACTGAAGAGCACAGTCAATCGGGCAAAAAAACAAGAAAGGAGAAACATTAAAAAGCGGGCAGATTGAGACAGAGAGAAATGGCACCGTAAGTGCAACCCTCAGTATCTTAATGATACGACAGGAGTGATTATGCGGAACTACGACTTCATTTACTTTGATCGGAATGACTACAGGCTGGTTGAACTTTTCAACGATATAATTTCCCGCAAGAAAGACCGGGCCAGATTCAAATCCCTGCTCAGTCCCTACCTTAAACCGCATGGGATAAAGGAACTTGCTGCGCCCTACGGCATAAGGATCGCCTATGCCGCACTGAATCTTCTGGAATCTCTTGAATCGGAAAAGGTGGAGGAAAGACTGCGCGCCCTATCCGCGCTCAGAAACGAGGTTCTTGCAACCTCCAAAACCAATATGCGCAATAACCGGGCAAGGGTTCTCATCCAGATCGCAAAGGAGATCATCAGATCAGGCAATGACGAACTCAGGCAGCTCAAACTCGCGCATGACTTTCGCTGCGTATCCTTCGGCAAAAGCAGCTTTATCCGCGAACAGCTCAAAAAATACCATCTGCTCGAAATGCCGGAGGAATGGAACCAACTGACCTTTGACGACAGAGTACATGATGCCAACAGCAAAGGCAGGAAATCCGCATCACATCTGATCATGGATGCATGGATAAAGGGAATTCGCAGGCTGCGGGTTGTATATTACGACTACCTGATCCCTGAAGTTGCCACCGAGCTGTATTCGGCCGCACAGATTCTGGATATAAACATTGAATTCGGAATCGAATTCAGGGCATTGGCAGGGAATCGCTTTGTAAAACTGGTCTGGACCCCCAAGAACATCCTGGACCAAAGGGATATTGCAGGATTTTTCGGAAGGCCGGAAGTTCAGGAAATAATGAACTCAGGAAGACAGATTCAGTATGTACGTGCTGAATATATCAGGAGTGCAGCCAATGAATTCAACTTAATACACCGCCAGTCCATAAAAAGAGAAATAGGAGTTGATCTGCCTGAAATAGATTACGCCACGTTCCTCTCCAGCATCAAATCCATAGCCCCGACCCTGACCCACCTTGGCAAATTCATCCATGAACACTCTCTGCCGCATTTCAAAAGGCGGGTTGACGAACTTGGCGGAGCATACAATTACGCTTCGGCCGAAGAGCAAAACCGCATCGAAAAGCAGGTGGACTCCATCAACCTGCTTGATCCGGATACCATTGCCGCCCGCTATCTTGCCCCGCAGGCGAACCCGGGGATACCAGACCCGGACAACCCGTCTTTTACCGGAAATCTGCCTGAATTCATGCGCCTTGCCCCCGCTGAAATGACAGAAAGACTGGTCAAGGCCTGCCCTTCCAGCAGAATAACGCTTATACTTGAAAACATGGAACTCGAAGACGCGGTGGAGATCGTTTACGACTGTTGCGGACGCATTACCCACTTTGAACTGATAAACCTTAAAAACATGACTGAGTCACATCTGCTGGGCCGCGTTCCATTCAACAAACTTCAACAGGCCCTGAACACAGGTAATTCAATCGTGCTTAAAAGAATCGTCCGAAACTGCGTGGAAAAACTTCGCCGGGACAAGGACAGGAACGCAGAGCAGTTGGATAAGCTGCTGCACATACAGCAAAACATCGATGTGCTGAAAAATGTATATAAACACCGCAAAATAAGAACTCGAATCGGCAGCGGGTCTACCGGAGGCTCTTTGCGGGCAATAGGAATGGGATTCGCCGTAACTGAAACCCTACCGCCGGGAGCGCGCAAGGAAATAATGGATAACCCGGACAGGAAATGCCTTCCTGTCTCAGCCAATATATCAAAAACACTAAAATATACCGCGCAAAACAGCACAATCCTATCTGCTTGTCCATTTCAGGATAAAGTAAAAAGGTTACTGCCCTTACGCGAAATCCTGAATCCGAAAGAGAAAAAATGGGAAATTGAAAACTATTGTTTTGATTCAGTACGGTGCGGCAATATTACCCCGCTGGGAGGCACATCCGGTAACGGCGGGAACAACCTTTCCTTGAGAAGAGAAAAAACAGAAGCAGTGGGAAGGCCTGACGGGCGCTACATCAACAGTACGCTTAAAAACCTGCTCAAGATAATCGCCGGATTCATTCCGGCATTCCTGACTTTCTACCTGACCAAAGACTGGTGGGTACTGTCATGGCTTGGCGGATTCATATGGTTTTCCATCACCGGAGTGCGCAACATCATCCAATCCGTACTGGGCGGAGGAGGTCTGAAAAGGTCGCCATACCTGACCTGGAATGATTTTATAAACTGGAACCGCATTTCAGATTCCCTTCTTTACACCGGATTTTCGGTTCCACTGCTCGACTGGCTGTGCAAATCAATGGTTCTGGACAATGTTTTCGGCATTAACGTAACGACTTCGCCCGGACTCCTGTACACCATCATGGCCATAACCAACGGGATCTATATCACAAGCCACAACATCCTCCGCGAACTGCCAAAGGAAGCTGCATTCGGTAATTTTTTCCGCAGTATAATCTCAATTCCCATCGCGATAGTCCTCAGTTATTCGGTTTCACTCCTGCTCTATTTATTCGGGGCACAGGAGATCGACCTTCTTCTGCAACAATGGGCAGCAGTAATTTCCAAACTGGCATCGGACTGTGCGGCAGGATTTCTGGAGGGGCTGGCAGACCGCAAAGAGAACATCACTGCAAGAGCATGGGATTATGAAGAAAAGATCCGTCAGGTACTCGAATTCTTTTCGGAAGTTGAAGTAAGGTTCCCCGATGAAGACCTTCCGGCACTGATGGAAACTCCGGACAGGTTCATTAATATCTGCCGGAACCGAAACAGCAATGACGACTCAATACTCATGGCAAACGCACTGGATCTGCTCTATCTGCGGATGTTTCAACCCAGAGCCAAGGAGGCGCTGCAGCAGGCAATTGAACGCATGTCCACAGACGAACGGGTTGTATTCCGCTGCACCCAACAGATTCTGCGAGAGAAACAGGCTGTATCCCATATTATTGTAGATGGTCTGATAGGAAACAATTTTTCCAGACCGCTTTCATTCTATCTGCACAGATATGAGGATTACCTCAAAGAACTGGACAGGCTCATCCCGCAGACAGATTTACATGGCTATGCAGCATAAACACGAAACGCATCTTCCGCCACCTGAAGAAGCAACGGAACCCATAGTAACAGTGTCCGACAAGGTTAAGCCTTGCCGGACACTGATCTTTTTACGGCTGAAGAGTTACGATAACCAGAGCAACCGGCAGACACCCACGACCGGGCATACAAACAGAAAATGCTACTTTATGCCAGGCAGAACAATACTGAACGCCGCACCCTTATGCCGCTCACTTTCCACGCTGAGCCTTCCGCCAAGCGTATCAATAATGGAGTGGCAGACCGAAAGCCCAAGCCCTGTGCCGTTACGGTTTTTCTTGGTGGAATAAAACGGAATAAAGACCCTCTCCATATCTTCGGCGTGAATTCCTATTCCGTTGTCAGCTACCTTGACGAGAGCGTTTCCATCGGCAGTAACACTGCTGGCAACCACAACTTCGCCACCTTCTGAACCATGTTCCTCAACTACGGCATGTATAGCATTGTTCAGCAGGTTTACCATGACCTGCTGTAGTAAACCCTGATCAGCCATGACTGCCGGAGTACGTTTATCCACATCAAAAATCAGCCGTATTCCCTCCAGTTCGGCCTTTTTTTCAACAAGATTTGCTACCTTGGGCAGGTATTCAACAAGATTGATCCTCTCCAGTTCCGGCTTGCGCGGCCTGCCGAAATTAAGAATTTCCCGTGTAATGCCTGCACATCGATCAATCTGTATTTTCAGCTGCCGGTTTATCTCTTCTATTTCTGAGTAGTTAGGACTTTCTCCATACTTGTCCATTTCTTCCTGCAACAGAATTTCCAGCAGGGCCAGATCACTTTTCATTATCTGAAGCGGATTGTTGATTTCATGAGCAAATCCGGCTGACATCTCTCCAAGCTCGGCAAGCTTTGCGGCCCGAATAAACTGGGCTTCAAGAGCACAAACAGTATCGGCCTGCCGTGTAAGCATATCATAAACCCGGTTACTGGCGAACACGGCCAGCAAAACAAGTACGGAACCGCCGCAGACGAGAATTGCAAGAATAAGATATAGTGCACTGCTGCTGGGACTGAAGGCCTCTGCTCTCTTCTGACGGACTATAAGCCTCCACCTGTCGCTGTTCAGGCTGGTTGAGGCAAAAATGTATTCCTCGCCATTTACCGTTCCGCTGAAGGTCATCACCCTGCCGCTCTGAGGCGGATACGAGTATCCGTCACTTTCAAAAATATCTCCGCCGCTGCGTCTGGATGTCTGCAACCGGTTGTCGCTGTTGATTATATAAGCTTCGCCTGAGTCGCCGATATTGACTTTCTCTGCCAGTCTGCGCAAAGCACCGGGCCTCAGCGTGGCCCGCAGCACCCACCTGCGGTCACCAATGGCTTTAGCAACCGAGACGTTCAAATGTGGCACCCCACGTAATCCAAGGTAGATGTCACTAACGTTGTAGCCGGTCTCAAGAGTCTTCCTGTACCATTCCGAATCCCGGTAGTTCTTGTTTTCAAGTGGAAAGTCACCAACATATGCCACCTGATTGCCGTCCTGATCAATCAGCCCGAGGTCCGAGTACATCTCCCTCCTGAAACTTCTCAGTTCCACCAGCATCATCCGCGCTTTTGCGGTGTCTTCAATGCCTTTGCCTATCAGATCCATAGACTCCATGAGATCACCCCTGCGCTCATCCAGAAAGTAGGTAACCATATCTCCGTGATCAGCGGCAGCAAGTCTGATTGCAGACAATGCCAGACGTTCAGTGGATTTCACATGAGAATAATATCCTATGCTTGCAGCCACAATTAACGGAACAAAAGGAACCACTATCATCGATAAAAGCAGCGCTCTTCTTATGCCATGATACTTGCTTGTTATTTCCACTTTGCCACCTGTTTTTTGCCTGATTTTTATTTTATATTTTAGTTTATTAAATAAGAAACACATAAACACAGCGCTCCACACGCGAATACAGGCAAAAGAAAAGCAATCCTCATGCCGAATTGTCTTGACAAGTTGAGGAGCGCAATTCTAACGCTAATAATAGACATAAGAACCTATGACCAATTCACACGAAAAACCTCAATTGGAAACACTATGAGCAAACAGGCAATATCGTTGACAGACAACAGTACCGGCTTCTCTCCTCGACAGCTCTGGAACAGGACCGGCCTGAGAGGCAAGCTGCTGCTTTCACTTCTCCCGACTGTCCTGATCATCATCCTTGTCGTAGGTGCGGCTTCTTATAAGGTTTCCAAAAACTATATAAGGATTGCTTTGGGAAGAACCGTAACCATGCAGACCCTTGCGCTTGTCCATGAAATAGAACTTTTCATGGAAAACTGTGCAACCGACCTGCGCTATTTCGCAAGCGGCATGGACACCAATGAAAGTATTGTACGGCAATTCCGCAACAGGATAACAGCCGGGGGAATTCAATATTACGAGCTGGCCTTTATCCCGGTAACCAACGGAAAACCTCAGATAATCATTAACAGGAACGGGAAGGTAACCGCGCTCGACGACGCAGCAATAGCTAGGATTCAACCCAATCCCATGCTTGAACTTGAAAAAATATCAGCATTGAAACCGGGCGAAGTTCAACCTTCATACATACGGGAAATAACTTACCCGCTGAATGGCGACCAGACCAGCAACGCCCTTACCAACGAGAAACTAATCAGGTTCTATACCAGAATATCGGGCAGCAACGGCAGCCCTGACGGGATAATGATTCTTTCAGTCAAGGCCGAGCAACTGCGGGATATCCTGACCCTTTATGATTCCTCCGGCTCACCGCTCTGGGGATTTCAGCGAAGCCGGGAACTCAGGTTCAGCTACTTCACAGATCCGCAGGGCTGGATACTGTTCCAATCCATCCCCAAAGAGGATGGTTCCAAGGAGCTGACTTCATTCCTCGCCAGACAGGGATACCGGGGAACCCTTGGCAAGGCTGAACATGAAATAGCTTTCCGCCCCAGTGAACTTCATGCGGACTACTGGGAAAGAATCAACAAAATAAAAGCCAGGGAAAAAGGACTTGAATTTCTGTTCCATGAATCCGACCAACAGTCGTCTATAATACCGACCCTTGCATACGCTCCTGTCTGCTTCAAAAGCAGCCCTGATGCAGCACCGGAAGTTTACGGAGGGATTATCTATACGGACCGCAGCGTACTGCCCAAGGTGGCGGGATACGATTTCATGAGCATCCTGCTCATCGTTTCCGGCATAGCGGTAGCGGCGACGGTTCTGGTTGTACTTTTCTTTGGCAGAGCCCTTACAAGACCCATCCGTGAGTTTGCTGCAGCTATGTCCGGACAGACATCGCTGGACCAGCTAAAAGAAGTAGATCTGCCCTATAAAGACCACGACGTTCAGGTACTCCAAACGGCATTTAACAGGATAATCAGGCACGTAAACAGCCAATATACCCAGATTCAGGCCAAGGACGAGGAGCTGGTGGCCATCAACAGCCAGGAGCGCGCTGATCTTGCAAAGGAAGCAAAAGCCCTCGCCAACCTTGAAGTGACCGTAATCCCGGAAATAATCGGGTACGGCAGCCAGGTAGAAAAACTCAAGAATGAAATCCTCAAGGCGGCCGGGGTGGATGTGGATGTACTCATATTCGGGGAAACCGGTACCGGAAAACAGCTGGTTGCCGAGGCGGTGCATAATAACAGCGCGCGCAGGGAAATGCCCTTCATCTCGATAAACTGTGGCGCACTGGATGAGAACCTGTTGCTTGACGCCCTGTTCGGTCATGTCAAAGGAGCCTTTTCCGATGCAAAAACAGACAGAAAAGGTGCATTTATAGAAGCGCACGGCGGTACACTCTTTCTCGACGAAATCCAGTCAGCATCGCTCAAGGTGCAGCAGTCACTACTGCGGGCAATTGCATCAAGAAGGATCAAACCCCTTGGAAGCGATCTGGAAACCCCTTTTGATATCAGAATTATTGTTGCAACCAACGCTGACCTGCCTACCCTCATAAAGGAAAAACAATTCCGCGAAGACTTGTACTACCGTCTTAAGGTACTCATGATTAAGACTCCTGCTCTGAGGGAGCACCCGGAAAGCATTCCGCTGCTTAGCCTTTATTACATGAAGCAGGCCGAGAATCTGACCGGCAAGGAAGAAATGTCCCTCAGCCGAGGAGCAATAACCAAACTCACAGGCTATCAGTGGCCCGGCAACGTCCGGGAACTGGTGAACAGCATAACGAGAGCGGTGGTAATGGCAAACGCCAAGGTCATTCAGGCTGCGGAAATCCGTCTTGAAGGAGAGACTGACAGCAACTTAGAGAACAATCCCCCCGTGTTTGAGGATCAGGATGAAAACCTGCAGCATTACCCGGAAGAACTGGATAATGACGAAGCGGCTTCATCGGAGGAGCAGGCCAGCCCGTTAAACGAACGGCAAATCAAAGCATGGAAGGCTATTCGCAACATGGACTCCATTACCCGCACCGAGTACCAGAAAATAGTCGGCAGCAGGCTACCATCGCGTACAGCCATATATGACCTGCAGGTACTGGTTAAGGCAGGAAAACTACGGAAGACAGGACGAGGGCCCTCGACTCGTTACATTGTAGAAAGTTAACATCGCAAGCACTGTCTGAATAGAGTCCGGCAGTGCTTAATTTTTATTAGGCAATCACGCAACAACATCTTTTGCCAGATATATCCGGACGAAAAACATCCCTAACACACAGTAATAACGTACTTTAAAACGACAAACGACCATCAAAACATTGTGGCATGGGCTATGCAATTATGGCCTCCAACACGTAAGCGTAATGCTAACTTTCAGGAGGTTTAAAAATAATGAAACTCAAGATTTCTGCCCACGGACGTTCGTGCGACCTGGCTCTCCATCCCGTATCGGAGAAGACCGCACGGACCATCGAAGAAAACGGCCCCAAAGTGTATTCCATGAAAATCATGAACTGGTGGCGTAAGGGAAAGACGACCACCTGGGGCATGAAGATCGACTCGGACTGTTCCTTAAGGGTTACACTTGACGATAAACCCGTGGACTTCGATTACAATACCATAACAAAAGCACCGGTCAAAATCAGACGCCGCATCTTCCTTGACAGCAAGGCCAAGTACCTTGCCGTTCTCGGGTTCGACAATGAAGTTTGCAAGTTCTCATGGGAATGGGACGATGTAACGGATTTCAATCCCGAAAAATTCGATTTCATGGTTCACCAGTGGGACCGGGTCATGGGGGAGGAAGACTACTTCATCCTCGACGATGCAAGGTATGACGGTAAGTTTGCCGACCGAAACGACTGGTGCGAAGCCCAGGGATTCACACTGGTGAACCCGAAAATCATCGATCTGGGGCAGGTAAGACACGAATTTGCCGAGCACGGAGAGCTGATCCACCAGGGAACCCCATTCCCGTCTCCTTCCATCAATGCCCTGTAAATGGATTGCATTGCCGTAAGCAAACTACGGTAAAATAAGATACACTTGGACCTTGGAGTCCACAACACGTTTAGAGAATTAAAGAGACAGGGTTACAGAGAACTATTTGTAACCCTGTTTATTTTTGTCTATTTACTGCTACCGTTACCAAGCTTGGCGATCTGCCCCTGAAGCATCTGCATCTTGCCACTGTAACCCGACAGAACCGCATCCAGACGGGCATACTTGGCTTTCAGTGTCTTCTCCAGATTATCAAGTCTGGTGCTTTCATAATCCAACTTTTTATCAATATTCTTTATGATTCCACGATAGTTTTCGCGGATGATATTCAAAATTCCATTCTTGGGATTGGTCATATCCTTGAGGGACTCAATCATCTCCACAGCTTTTCCGGCCTTGATCCCGGCAGTACCTGAGTAGGTCCCGTCAGTATGGTTATCTACCCGTATAGCCATACCGGATGCAGCTGTTCCTTGAGCAGTAATATCCCAGCCCGAAATTTTGGCCGGTTTCCCATTGATGGTTGCCGACGTTAACTTGCCTCCTGACACAACATAGGAAACTTCATGGCTCCCGGGCCTGGTAACGCCTTTAATCACAGACCGAATGACGAAATTGGGCGAACTTGTATCAGACACATAGTCTGCCGAGAACAGTTGGGCCACTCCGTCAGGATTTTCAGTTAGAGCCTTTTTGAATTTGTCTTCATCAAAAACCAGCAGGCCGAAGTTGGGAGAGCCTTCATCTGTTTCCGTTTTTATGCCGACGGTTGAAAGAGTATTGAATTTATCCCCTTCACCGGTTGATGAATCATAGGACGCAAATCCCTTGCCGAGCGTTGCCGTAACGTCCTTGAATTTCTGTGATGCCAACTGTACACCATAGTTACCGCTCAAGACCGAAGCCGTTTTTGTCTCCTTATTGTACTTTGACATTTCCTTCAGGGAGTTGCGAACAACGTTGACCTGTTCCACGAACTTTCTGGCATTCTCGATCATCATCTCCGTATCCGTGGTTACGTTTACCACCACGGTCCCCGGAGATGTTGCCTTCCTGAGGTTCAGGGTCAGCCCTTTTGAGCCGTCGGTAATGGTATTGGTATCACGTTCGATCCAATTGTCGGCCCCGTCCGGGAAGCCGTCAATCTTGATCCTCGAATTACAGCCCTGCTGGAGATTTTTCATGGATGCCGGAGCAAGAGCCGCCAGCGTTGTCTCAGGATTGAATGTAATGCGGTTGGCCTCGCCCATCTTGAGGCTGCTGAATTTCAGCCGATATTCATTTCCGGTTTTGATGGCTTCAATCTGAACGCAATCCTTCAGTTCTGTGGTCGCATTAAGCATTTTGACCAAGCCTTCAACCGTGGTTCCGCCCGGAACGTCAATTTTCGCAGTCTTCCCTCCGCAACTGATGCTTATTTTGGAATCCGTGGCAGACACCACATCCTTAACTGACGAAAACCCCGTTGTGGATGTCCAGATGTCATTTCGCGCAAGCTGATTTATCTCAACATTGTAAGGAGATGTTGGCGCGGTGCTGTCAGCGAGTGCTGTAAGCTTGTCTGAATCAGACGAAGACACTTTACGCCCCATGAACTCGCCAATGGAATCCAGCTGCTCAAGGGCAGTGGCAAGCGTTGTCATCTGCGTGTTAAGCTCTTTGAGTGACTTCTCCTTTTCAACCCACTCGGCCTTCCAGCTTTCAAGCCTCCTTTTGTGATACCCCTGCTGTTTGATGGTGTTCTCTACAATCTGCCCGAAATCAGTACCGTTACCCAGCTTCTCGAACTTGGTTTTGCCGGACCAGTAGCTTGACTTAGTGCCGGCTGCAGAAACCTTTGATCCTACTCCAGTGACGTCTGCCATATATTTCCTCCGCTACATGAAGTTCAGAATTGACATCTCGGTTACCATCCTGGAACTGCGGGCCACGGACTCATAAATCAACTTGCATTTATTCAATTCATTAAGCAGCTCTCCGATGTCCGCATCCTCAAGGCTGCTCATCAGCACCGTGTTGTTGTCTTTACGCACCTCGGCCAGCTGTTTGGCTCCAGCGGCCCTGTTCATACGCGCACCGACCTCCGCTGCTTTCATCTCCACATGTTCATGAACGCTCTTCAGTTTCTCCACGCAGTTGCCTATTCCGGACAGATCATTGGTTTCAACGTATCCAATCAGCTTCCCAAGTGTTTCAAAAAGATTTCGCTCATCATCTTCCGGTGAAGGCGTGGAGTTCTGCTGACCGGGCTTTTGATATACTCCGCCTAGAATATCCTTACCTACATGATTGACGCGGATAGACTGGTTCCGGGAAATATCAAGCCTCAGGTCTGCGGTGTTGGGACGGATAACAAACTGTTCTCCTTTGAGAAATGTGGCTCCGGTTCCGCTGGAAAGGGTCAGGCTTCCTCCGGGAACTTCTAACCGCGAATCTGCGGAAACATTCGAATGAACCCAGGTTGCCCCATTGTCGAGGCTGTAGGAATAGGTGAAGGGCGGAGAGTTGACGTTCCCGTCTTTATCGATCTGGATAAGTATATCTTTGACGAACTGCCCGTCCGCTTTTGCGTTAAGACCGTTGGCCCCGTACTTGACGACATTCAGGTCATCGTTGTCGTCACCTCGGTATTCAAGGGCAGGACGGACAATAAACCGCGTTCCGCCGCCCGTGTCAGCATACTCTTTAACTGCGATGCTGTTTTTCAGCTCCATGGTTGCCGGGCCGAGGTCCAGCTCGGTATCCCCGGGATTGAGTGTTCCGTTCTGCCATGTCTTGCCTCCATCAGAGCTGTATTTGTAGGTCAGCGTGTCGGTTCCGACAGTTCCGGAAGAGGTGAACCGCACATCAATTGAAACTTCCGAAGCCCCTTTGATGGCAACTACGCTTCCGGCCGGAAGAGAAGGATCGGTAGTCGTAGCACCGAGTACTTCCTCGTACGCATTGGAATCCAGTTTGTGCCCGGCAAAAATCGATTTACCACCGAACTCGCTGTTGGATTTGTTAAGCAGGTTTGCCATTACCCCGCGCAGGTTTTTCCCGATTGCGCGGCGCTGATCAAGAGTAAGAGTTCCGGTTGCAGCCTGCTCGGCCAGACTTTTAATACGACCAATGTCGGTACTGACCTGTTGCAGCACACCGTCAGCCAGAGAAAGCCAACTGCTGGCGGTATCGATATTTTTGATGAACTGGCCGGTCTCCAACCCGAATGAGCGGCAGTTGATAATTCCGCCCATGGCGGCAGGGTCATCTGACGGAAGTAGAACCCTCTTGTGGGAAGAATTGCGATTCGAGGCCTCGGCAAGGTTACTCATTGCCGAACTGAGATTGTTGAACGACATATTGAAGAGCTGGTTGGTTGAGATCCTCATTCCGACCTCCTAATTCTTGAGCGAAAGAAGCACGTCGAACATATCGTTGGCAGTCGTGATCAGCTTTGCAGCCGATTTGTAGGACTGCTGGTAACGCATAAGCTGATCCATCTCTTCATCAATGTTGACACCGCCGATTGATTCCTGCTTATCCACCAGCCCGCTGAGAACCGCCTGGGAGATGGACATGCTGGCCTTGGCGTCTGCTGCATCGGACCCTACGGTAGAAACCAACGATGAATAATAATCGTTGAAGCCGGTTTCAGTAACGGATCCTCCGGATTCAAAGGATACGTTTTTCTTTCCTGCCAGTTCAGCCACTGCTCTGGCTGTGGAGTTATCTCCTTTGTTCACTTCTCCGGCACCGTTCACATGAGCGGCCGCAACTTTCGAAGGATCGGCACTAATGGTTGAATTTACCTGTAATGAAGCTGCATCCTGTCCGGAAAAAAAGGAATTAAGCCCCAAACCGGCAAGTATTCCGGTGGAATCGTTTGAAAATTGAAACGTATAGTTGCCTTCAGCCTTGATCGAAAGTTTACCGTTCGTAATAACAGCCTGTGCTTTACCGGTGAAACTGGCATTAATGGCATCACGCACATTTTCGAGCGAATGAATGGATGGATCGAAATTCTTCTGCCCCGGAGGAATTGAGGAAAAATCAAGTGCCGCGACTGAATCATTTTTTCCAGTGCTGGCGTTGTAAAAAGCCATGCTGAGGCTTCCGGAAGAGAGTTTGGAAGCAAACGGCAGATCACTCTGGTTTAAAGGGACCGACGAATCGCGAACCCCATAGGTTCCCATGCTGTTACTGAGATTATCCAGCCCCGCTCCCTGTGAATGAGCACGGTTCACCTCCCAGGCAATTGATTTGGCAAATGCGTTCAGCTTCTGGATATAATTACCGATCTTTTCATCTCGGGCCCTAAGCAGCCCGGCAATGGATCCCCCGCTCAAACGGCGTTCAGAGTCATTGCCGGCCAATGGGCTGATGGATTCCGAGGTCGAGCTGTTCTTGTACCAGCGCACTTCCGTCTTCGGAGTGAGTGAGAATCTGTCCCCGGCTTTCAGAGTAGTTGTTGCAGGCGAAGAGCTGCTCCCCTGCTTACCGAACCAGAAGCTTACTCCGTCGATGGAAACGGCATCATCCTGACCTCCGGCATTGAATATCCTGTCACTGCCGTCGGAATTGGTAAGCCATGTCCGGCCTCCGTCCTTGGAAACCTTGAACTGCGCTGACGGCGCTACACCTGAACAATTGCCATCCTTTACCACCTGAATGGTCAACTCATCGCCGCTCTGGCCGCTGAAATGAATTTCGTCATCAAACGCGGAGCCCGGTATAAGCGATTGGCGGACCCCGCCGTTCTCATATTTCAGTTCAAAGGCTTTGCCTCCCTCGACCAGCTTCTGTCCCTCTCCGAGAGAAACAGTCACCTGACCGGAGGACTCGTGGGTAACGCTTATGTCCACAAAAGTGGAAAGGCCGCGCAGGACCACATCTCTACGATCAAGCAGCGTGTTATCCTCAGGATTGGCGATAATACGCTTATTAAGCTCCGCAAGTTCCTTGATCGCGTCGTTGGCCTTGCCGACTTCCTGCTGAACATGGGTGGAAATCAGCTCCTGCTGTCGGCGCAGGTCCTCCATGGTGGAGCTGATCTGCGAAGCAAATTTCTGAGCAGCACCGACCAGAGCAACCCGCCGTGCTCCAAGCTGAGGACCGTTGGCCAGAGACTGCCAGGCCGCCCACATGTCGGACATGGATTTGCTGATCCCGGCATCCTTGGTTTCCACAAAGAATTTCTCAACCATGGACAGGTTGCCGGACTCGGCACTCCAGCGTGCGAAGTCCGGAGACTTATCCAAAACACCCTTCTCAATGTATTCACTGAGACTGCGGCGTATATCCTGAATGGAAGCTCCTGTTCCCACAGCCCATTTTCCGGAATATACAGGACTGTTCTCAACCTGGGACAGGGTCCGTCGTCTGTAGCCGGGAGTCTTGAGATTGGCCACGTTATCGCCATGAACAGAAAGCCCCATCTGGGCATTCTGCATGGCCCCGCGCCCTATGGAAAATAAATTGCCAAGCATTTCACGTTCTCCATTTTCTGCCTCCGGCGGCCCCAGGGTAAATCCTGAGAGGATCAGCCCTGACTTAGCGTGTCGGAAGATAAAGCGGGCTGCATCCAGTTCAGCTTTTCCTGCTCAACATGCCCCGGTAAGGCCGCCGGAACCAGACAGATCATCAACCGCGCAAAGCGCTGCAACTACCGTTTCAACTGAATCAGTTCACCCATAAGAGTGTCTGCGGTGGTGATAACTTTGGAGTTGGCCTGAAAACCGCGCTGTGTGGTGATCATGCGAACCATTTCGTCACCGACATCCACATTGGACTGCTCCAGCTTGTTGGAAGCGATTGAACCCAGCGGACCGGTACCTGCCCGCCCGGTCAGGGCCGATCCGGAATCTCGGGTTGCGGAGAACAGGTTCCCCCCTTCGCGTCTCAAGCCATACTGATTGTTGAAACTGGCAAGTGTCAGCACATAGAGATCAAGCACCTGCCCGTTGGAGTATCGGCCGGTGACCACTCCTTCGCGGTTGACTTCCACGGCCTGCAGGAACCCGGCTCCGTAGCCGTTTTGTGACTGGCTGTTAACCGTGTTCCCTGAATCGTAGGAGGTTGAGTATGATGCATCCCTTTCCGGAGAACTGAAGCTGGGAATGCTGGACAGGTTGGAGCCGACCATTGCGGCGTTGGAAGTGGCGGCATTGGTCCATGATGCTGGGGTGGAGCTGTTGCGCATGCCGAAGTCCAGGGTAATCGGATTGGCATTGCTGCTAGTGGGCAGACTGGCCCCGTTCTTGCCTAGAAAGTTGGCCGTGAATATGGGCCGCCCGTTTTCAGACATGGGTGACGGCACCCAATTGGTAAGGTCTTTCAAGCTGCCTGTGGCATTACCCTTGAGCGAAAAGGAACTCATGCCGATCATCTCGCCGCGCGGGTTGAAGGTAATGGTCCCGGTCATGAGCAGGCCGGCGGCGGAGCTGGTCTTGAGCGTTGTTCCATTAATTGTCCGGCCATCCTCATTAGGCGGAACCGTCACTATGTATTCGAATATGCGGTTTCCGGCTGCATCGCTGGTGACCTTATCGCTTTTGACCGGGTCAAAATAGATGGTCAGATCATGCGAGGTTCCGGACTCGTCGAACACTTTCATGGTGTTCTGGAATGCATAACGGTCCGCAGCAATGGGGGGATTCTTGGTTCCGTTCCACATCTGATGCAGTGAAAAGAACGGAGATCCGGGCACATCGGACTTATCCGTGGCCTTGGAATTCAGGTTCAGCTTCATTGTCAGCTCGGATGTACGAAGCGGTGGCGACTGGAACCGATCCAGTTGAATATCAACAGGACTTCCGACCGTATTGGGTTCACCGTTAGTGGAACCTTCCTTTACTTTCCACCCCTGCACGGCATACCCGTGCGGATCGGTAAGCACACCCTCCTTGTTGAAGACGAAGTTACCGGCGCGGGTGAAAAAGAGCTGATCGGTCTTGGGATTGCGGACCTTGAAAAACCCTTCCCCCCCGATGGCAACGTTGGTCGCTTCGGAAGAAGGTTCAAACGGCCCCTGCTTGAAATCACCATAAATGGAGGCGATGCCCGTCCCATGCCCGACCTGTCCGATGCCACCGCCGGTATTTACCGTGCTGTAGAAAGCATCTTCGAAGGCGGTACGGGCCCCTTTGAATCCGACGGTGCTGGTATTTGCGAGGTTGTTGCCGATTACGCTCATAGCCTGGCTGTGAGCGCGAATGCCACTGATACCGGTATACATTGATCCTTGCAGGCTCATGCTGATCTCCTTTGGAAATTTGGTTTAAGCAACAACGCGAGTGACATTGGACAGCAGAACCTTGCGTCCGTCCTCCAGTTCCAGAAAACTCTGCCCACCCGAGTTGGTGAGGGCCTTGACCTTTCCGGACACTTCAATGTCGGCAAGAACCTTTTTTCCTGTGGCAGTTTCAGCTCTGACTACAATCCTGTATTCATTGTCTGCGGCTTTCTTTTTGTCCTTATCCATGCCGTCCCATTTGAAATCAAACTGTCCGGCATTGCGTGGGCCCATATCAACAGAACGGATAAGAGCACCTTTTTTATCAAAGACATCAACGAAAACGGATTTGCATGATGCGGGGAGATTAATGGAGGCGCTGGATACATCATCACCTTTTTTAGCGACACTGTACCCTTTGGCCATAATATTTTTGCCGATGTAACCGGTAGCGGTTACACCGATGACGGCATTCACGGTCTGGGTCAGACCATCCATGGACTTGGATATGGCTGTGAGCCGCTCAAGGGACGAGAACTGAGCAAGCTGGGCGAGCTGCTCTTTGTCCTGCATAGGACTCATGGGGTCCTGATTATTTAACTGGGTAACAAAAAGCTTAAGAAATGCGTCCCTGTCCAGCTCCTTTTTTGGAGTCTTGGGCAAGTCCCGTTTATTTACATCATTGAGATAGGCTGCGGTATCGATCATGATTTCCTCCTGTTCTGCACAACAGTTGGTCCGGCGCGAACTGCGCAGGACAAATGATGTGCCCGCAGGAGGCAATCAGTCTGATAGTCCGGATGAGCATGCTTCAAGGCATGGAAAACAGCCGATGAAGGGGAGAGCTGTTCCCTTGGAGTGCAGACGTGAAGGAAGTGGGTCGGGGAGGTTTTCTAACTTCACGCCATGGCCTTGTACTCCCGGTCTTTGTCATTATTTGACTCTTTCTCTTTAATAAGCTCCTTGGCTTTCTCAGTGCAGCGTCCGCAAAAAGGGGCGACCACCGCACCGGAGAGGTTTTTTCTCATCTCCAGAACCGCCTTCCTGCATGAAAGGCAGTCAGCCAGATGTTCTTCCAGCCTGCTTACAAGTTCATCGGAAGCTGTACCGTCAAGATACATACAGATCTCGTCGATTTCAGGGCAGTCGGGAGTCGGGCCGAATGGCAGATCCTTCTCCACGCAGCTGCGATGCTTGATGCCTGTTCCATCCATGGAACACCTCTTGGTTGTTTTGCTGCCCGTCCATCCATGTCCGGGCAGAAGTTGTTTTACAGGGATAGAGAGAAATTTTCCTCCTCTGCAATCCCATGATAGGAACGAAGCTTGTTCAGAGCCTTATGCTTTGTGCTCCTTACAGATTGTTCCTTTATCCCGATAAAATCGGAAATTTCTGAAATATCGAGCCCGTCTTCGAAATAAAGTTTTATGATCAGTTTTTGACGGGGAGACAAAAGTCCTTCAGGGATATCAAGCTCAACTTTTTCCTTACTTACCGGAGCTTCCAGCTCATCAATAAAATCGTCCAGCGGCGCCAGGCAATATATACCCTTACGCAAAAAATCCAAAGTTACGCTTCTGGCAACGACCATAAGCCAAGTTGTAATTCTGGCTTTTTGGGGATCATATTTTCTTAGCAGACTTCTATCGTTCTGCACAAGGCGCAAAAAAACATTTTGGCATATATCATCAACCTGATCTTGAGCATGATAATTAAGCTTGCTTCTTAAAGTTGAATTGACGGTATAACAAATAAGACCGGAATATTTTTCTACAAAAGAATTCCAAGAGTCTTTTTCACCATCAATACACCTTTCAATTGTGTTAGCCACTGCGTTATGTTTGAAGTTCAAAACAATCACCCATTGTCTTTAATTAATGCTTCTTGATGTTTCCCTTCATCATTACAGACTGACTGCCTCCACGGGCATTCTTGTATCAGTATACGAAGAGAAAGACCGAAACATCCCCACTGCGTTTATAAAACTTGATAAAAACTAATATTTCTTAATATTAACAAGTAATAACAGTGTGTTGCCGGTCAACAATTTCTGCATCCCTAGAAAAAGACTCATGCCCCTTACTTCTTGAGCCATAGCAGGCTGATTATTCAAAGTAAGTTCATGCCGTAAATACGAGGATCGTATTTGAACTTGAATGAAATCAACAAAAACGCTGCTGTTTGAAATGACAGGAATTAAGTCCTGCATAATGTGGTTGTGAGCGGAGAGTAGATCAATTATTTTCCCAAAACAAGAAAAAAGCCCAATCTTTTCTGTGGTTCCCTATTCAATCAAGGCATAAATCCCTGAAACGGAATATCATAAAAAATGAATAGTTATTGTGCGAAAGGCGGGACTCGACCGAGGCAACTCAGAAAGGGCTCCCCATCACACATCAAAATAGGCACACTTCCTTCCCAAAACCCACCAATAGGGATAATAAAAAAATCTGGGATTATCACCGGAATACCACTTCCACATTTCAAATTTGAAAGCAGGGAACAAAAATGAAACGAGACCACGGAGTTTTTGTATATTCATTACTCACCCTACTCACCTTTTTGCTGAATATTTGGTTCATTGAACCGAGCCAAGCTTTAGCAGACCGGATTAATCAGCATACGATCGCCCCTGATATTTTCATGCAGCAGGTGGAAAACTCCACCATGCACAAGTTGGAAACCATAGAAGGCCTCCTGCAGAAGCGTCTTAACGATATGCCCCCGCCATTCACTGACCGGTTGCGAGACAAATTGATCCGGCTGAGCATGTGGGGCCCCCTTGCCGATGCCAGTCAATGGGCGCTTGAAACTCTCGGCGACAGTGAAACAGCGCGTAACTGCCTTTTTTTTGCCATGCCTTTTGTAAGATGGATGAGTTCGCCGTTCATCTTCCCCATTGAAGCCCGAGGGACCGGCCACTCACAGGATGTGGATACGGCCCTCGACCTCATTTCCAGATTGCACAGTCAAGGACTTGAAGTGAGTCTCGACAACGTTGGGGATGCTTCCCTTTCCCCTGAGGATGCCCGGAACTACCAGCTCTATTACCGAACCCTGATAGAACGTTTCATTGAGAATAAATCTGTCCCGCAACTGGCCATGTCCCTTAAGTTTTCTGCATTGGGCCATAATCAGGACAGTGCCGTCGACAAAACTGACCCGGCAAAAGCAAAGGCCAAAAGGGATGAAATCAAGGCCGCGCTTGTCGGGCTGCTTAAAGCGGCGTCCAAGGAGCGGCAAAGAAAAATATTCATCCGCATAGACATGGAGGAATATGCATTCAAGGACATGACCCTTGAGATTTTCAGGCAGGTCGTGGAGGAAAATCCGTCACTGATCAGCGATGGAGCAGGCAACCTGCGTCTGGGGGTGGTCATACAGGCCTATCTGAGAGATTCCGCGAAGGATGTTGTCGAGCTGGGCGACTGGGCCAGAAAAATGGGCATCCGCGTCCCCATCCGGCTGGTCAAAGGGGCATATCTTGTCCATGAAAGGGAGCTGGCTGTAGCGGAGAACCGCAAAAGCCCGGTCTGGAATCTCAAGCCATCCACTGATGCCAACTATGAAGGCATCTGCGCCTATATGCTGCTCAACCGCGATGCAATCGCGCCTGCCTTCGCCACCCACAACATAAGGAGCATGTCCCGTGTAATGGCTCTGGCCGAACAGCTCGGCCTTTCCGATGAGAACATCGAATTCCAGATGCTTTACGGAATGGGTAACCCAATCAAGAAAGTAATCATCTCAATGGGCTACTCAATGCGTGAATACATACCGGCAGGATCGCTGGCCCGCGGGCTGAAATACGCCGGACGCAGATTCCATGAGCTCGCAAGCAGCGATAATGCCCTAGCCCGCACCATGCGCGGCGACTTTTCATCTGTCTCCGGCACAGCTCCTTCATTTGTCGGAGATGAAGACATAAACGACGGCAAATACCTGCGCCTGCAAGTGACAAACGCTCTGGAGCACATGAATGGGCAGCAGCAGGCAAATGATAAAACCCTGACTGATCGGATTGTCAGGGAATCCCCGACACAGGTTTCCAGAACCTTTCCTCAGTCCATAATTAAGAGCGGCTCATAATGATCCAGCCTGTCAGAACACAGACTATGACATTATCAGAAGTCAACTACCCGGATAGAAGATAAATGCTTCTGCCCGAAAACCCATAACACCGGAGAGGATCGTATGTTCCGAAAATGCATCACCATCCTGACACTGCTCTTGGCTTTATCCATATCAAGCGCCATTGCCGGAGGGCAGGTCATTGATAAAACGGCCATCGCACCGTTTGATGATTACTGCGACGGGTACGGTATGCCCGGTGCCGAGGGGCTGGGCTATGTGTCCGTCCTGAAGGTTTCCACCGGAACGGTTGATAAATCGGACGACCTGCTCATAGACGGCATAATAGCCTACGACCGGGCCGAGACCAGCGATGCCTACATCGGCGGCATAAACATGCTCACAGCATCATCATTCAACGGGATAATGGGCAGTATTTGGGGACTGGATCTGGCTGTAGCCGAAGAGATTGAAAGCAACAGCCAAAAACCGATGTTCACCCTGACCCAGTATGATGGAACCCCGTTGCCGGTCTATGACGCAGCTCCTTTGATAAGAGCAGGCAAGGCTCTTTTCGGAACAAAGGATAATCGCCATTTCCCCCCTGCCCCGGGCAGCCATGTCATTTGCGCACATAAGGATGTAACAGCCTACAGGCCCAAAAAGGGAAAACTGGACCCGGATAAAGGACAGGCATATGGGGTGTGGTGCTACTTATGCATTTCCATAGCAAAGGACAGGACCGCAGCGGCAAGCCTTTTTATAGAGGACGCTGGACTCTGGACCAAAAACGACAAAAACAACGAACTCAAAGCTTTTCTGGACATGCACCAGAAGAATGTAGCCAAATCCATCGTTGAATGCGGTGAAAACCAAAGCGTTATCTACGAACGCACCTATATGGCCTATGCCTATGTAATAATGAAGCCGGGAGAGGTCGGGACAGCCCTGACCGTTGCACCATACGTGACTCTGGCGCGTAAGGCTCTACCGCCCGGAGGATTCGGAAAGCTGGGAAAAATGAACCTGGGCACATGGATGAAAGCAATGAAATTTGAATGACAGATGCAACACAACAGAAGGTGGCGTGGACTTCCATAACCCGTCACAACAGAGCCACCAATGATGATGCCGAGCATCCTACTTTCAGAAGTGTATTTTAAGATGAGAGTCAGGTTGGCAGAGCAAAAGAAGCTGCACCCGGCCAAGAACCGACCGGGTGCAGCACTGATTTATATTATTTGAGAATTGAGTTTACCATCTTACGGCCGACCAGCGATTCAAATACCCGCTGGTAATCCTCCTGCGCAGGCACAGTCTCGGATTTGCCGCAAACCCTGCGCCATGCTTCCTTTGTTTCCGCACTCATATCATCGACATTGAAGTCAGAAGAGCTCCTCTTCACAGGAACAACACGGTGGATGGAAACACCTCCACGCTCAACAACGACATGCTTTTCAGTACTCATTACACAAACTCCTTAATATAAATTTTACCGCTGTTGAATGTCTCCCCTGCAGGACCATCCACGGCCATAGCCACCCTCTTGAGATCCGGGTTTTCCGGCAGATCGATTACACCGGAAGTGATTTTAACCTTTCCGTCTACCAATTCCGCACTCATTTCATCCGATGTCAAAGTACAACGGTCAGGAATAACCACGGATTCAGCACCGGTCGGAGCCTGCGCCAGAGGGGTGGCGAGGGTTGCGGTGGTTTCAACCGCACCCTCGGAAAAATACATCACGTTCCAGAGTTTGCCGCGCTTATCTGCGGTATTCTCATCGTCAATAATGTTTTGGAAGGTATCCCCACGTCTCTGAGTATTGGCGGGGGCGACAGTCCCCGAGACAGTTTGCCACGCAAGGGCGATTGATCCAGAGTGTTTAACTGCCAGCCAATAATTGGTTCCCACTGTCAATTCAGGCGATCCTGTGAAATCCAGTTGCAGGATACCGTCATTGACATCAAGAGTTGTAACTGTCCCACTCCAAAGCTCGGCACCAACTTCACCTGCATTGTCTGCATAGAGAGCAGGAATAACCTGCGCTCCATAAGTAGGCACCGCAGAATAAACTTTAATCCATGCGCCACGCAGTTTTGTGGCTGGAGCGGCAAACTTCAAAGCCATCTTGCTATCAATGCTTGCAGATGAAATAGACCACTCACTACGCCTTGCACCAACGTTTTTAGTTGTTATCCCGACTCCCGTAGAATAGAAAATGATAGGACGGGCTGTATTTGAAATAAGGCCTGAGGCTATTTCTCCTACATTGTATTTAGTATTTACATAGAAACAACCGTCTGTTGTTGGTTCATATCGTATTGAGCCAGCATCAATTAACGCACAAAGTTTATACACTCCATTAGCAGGCACCGTATAGTCGCAGTCAAACACAACTGTTCCAGTATCGTCAGGAGATGTTTGAACTTCTGTTTTGTAAACCAGTTCCGCAGAAGAATTATCAATATACCTTACAACTCCAAGGGCAACTTTAAGACTAGACAAGCCTATTGTCGCTAGAGTTCTGATACGAGCATTTGCAGGTAAAGTGTGCGGTCCATCAACAACGGTAAAATAATGTATTGAGTTTTGAGTTGCAGATGCAACTGTGTTCTTAGCGCTGTTATGAGTTTCAAGCCTAGTAATTACTTCACTCGCGCCACTTACAACAACTTCCTGCCCGTCAACCATCAGATTGTTGTGCAACCCTCCGGTGGTGTATATTTTGTCCTTAATGGATTCTGACGAGGTGAAGACTAATGACGATGCTGTCGATGGGTTTTCGCCTATCCACCTCGCAGCCCAAACAATCCAACCACTAGCAACGGCACTCGACGCCTTAATACGTCTGTAAGGTGCGGTGAATGGTGTGAACGTCACAGAGTTAACAGCCGACGCAGTTGTAACCAAACCTGCAATTGTCTCAACGTCATCCCATACAATCCCATCGGAACTTTTCTGTACCAGTATTGATGCCGGGGCATAGTTATCAAGTTGATAGTTCACGAAGGTTATACCGGACACGGGCACAGCCGTACCGCTAGTACCAAGCCACTGATCAGCGGAACCGGGTACGCCGTAGAACGGGCCTGAGCCATCCTGTTGTGCATCAAGATCTATAATAAAAGGATCACCCTGCGGCGCCCCACTCTGCTGTGTTGAGTAGACATATGCTCCCTGCGGCGTAAGCGCACCAGCACCCTTCCATGTTAATTCAACCTCAGGCCCAAGATATTCCCCGGTTGCACCTGCACCGAGCTTCAATGCAGCATCAGCTTTCTTGAATACCTTGGTCGGTACACTTGCAAGCACCGGAAAAACAGATACAGAGCAAAAAACACCCCCATTATAAAGTGTTCCCACTTCATCAACTGAAAGAGCCCTGTTAAATAGTCGCAGGCTATCCAACGGTTCTGCAGCCATAATGCTACTTTGCGTCATTGTTGCACTGGTAGATGGAGGAGAATACGAATCGTTGTAGTAGTACAGCACACCATCAACGTAAACTTTTGTTGAATTTGTGGAGAAAGTAAAAACAACGTGATGAAACTCACCGTCATCTACCATCCAAGTCAAATCTCCGAATGTTGACCTGTATCCAGAGTCATTGAAATGATATGAATAGTAGTTGTTCTGATTTTTTGTCCAGTTTAGCCCGACATTTCCAGCACTTGTAGCAAAAATGCTATAATGGTGGTCAGTTGTGAACTTTGTCCACCACGAGATAGACACTCCCCCTGGGTTAAAAGGGACACTCATATCATTAACTGCAGGTGGAAATGTTGCAGCATTTCCAAATTTACCAGACGTATATGTCCCAGTTGCATTTATGTTCGCGGCATTAGGTCCCAAGTCATTAGGACTGTTCTCAAAAGGGAAAAAACTTCGGCAGGATCCATCCCCAAAAAGATCAACAATAGAATTATCTTGGGTTGATTCAACCGACTGAACAACCGTCTCCCCCAAATCAGTAATCAGCACATCTCCCGTTGCCACAGTCCCGCCCAACAGGAGGGTATCAGCAGTGGATCCGGCGAGTACCGGGAGTTCTCCACCAGATTGGACAATTTCCATCTGTGCGGAATAAATCTGGGTGTCATTGTCTACCCCGGCTGAATGGGCCGGGAATTTTACTCCGTCAGCAGTTATGCCGGCACCGGGATACCCTTCTTGAGTATCCGCAAATGCAATTGTGGCGTCCTTCACAGGGATATTCTGCACGGTCAGCAGGTGTTCCGCCTCGTCAGAGTAAATCTGCCCGCGTCTGCGTCGAACAACCTTGATGAGATACTGCATATCTCCTTCTACATTGCCCAGCTTCCAGAGAATCCTGCCCCCGGCAGCCACCGGAGTTTCTCCGAATTCAGGCTGTACGGTCACATCATAGCTTGTCACCCCGTCTTCAATATGATCGGTAATCACAAGCTCATAAGTTGTGCCTTCAGGAGCTGTTGCCGCACCGGACAGAACCGGAGTCTCAGCACGCAGATTCTCAATATAGTTAGTCAGGTTCAGCCACTCGACACCGACATGAGGGGTATCACCTGTCAGCGGAGTCTGGCTCATGCACCGCCAGGTGTTGCCTTCAAAAACCACAATATCCGGATAAACATAGGTGGCTGCAGGATCAAAAACTGCAGCAGTAAAAACTCCCGCCTCGGCAAGAGCTTTTACATCGGCAATGGCGGCGTCCATGTCCTTGATCTTCGCATGCAGATTTTCCCTACCGTCGCGGGCGAGGCCGACCTCGGACGTCACGGCGGTTATATCGCTCTGAAGCTGAAGCTCCATATTATTTATGCATGACTCAATGGTGGAACTGTTGGCATTCACATCTTCCAGCCAATTGAAATTGTCACACTCTATCTGTTTGAGAGTAATCATAAAACCTCCTCAATAGTAAAATTTGCTGAATAATTACCGGGGTTGTCACAGACCACGGGCGGAGTTGTCTTCATCCGGCAGTAGATGGATGTCCGCTCCCGCAAAATGGCCTTGTCAGGAGTAAGGGACACAATCAGTGGACGGCTTACCCCGCAGTATGAACGGATCTTTGCCAGCGGGCCGTAAACCTCGCCCTGGGTCAGGTACTTCAGTGAAAAGGAAAAGATCCTGCGGCGGCGATGTTCATCCACGTAGGCCTGACCGCCGATACTTCTTTCAATCCGGGAATCATCGGTCATGCTGTCACTCCATCCGTGCGACACATTTCGCCGGGGCTCGAAATGCTTGCAGAGAAGCATCCTGCCCACATGAAACGGATTGGCCCCATTGTTGATTTCGACCTTGAACGCCCACTGAAACAGGGTCTTATCGAGGAAGAACACTGCGGTATTGCAAGGAAAAAACTCGAAATCATCTTCAAACGGATAGCCCAGTGGCGATGAATCGCAGGGCCGGAGTTCCGCCGGGGTGTAGATGGGCTGCACCACATCAAACGTCTGGCTGAATACTTCGGTCATATGGTTATCTGCATACGCACGCAGAGTTACCGTAGAACCGACCTTCAGGTTGTGCCCGACAAGGGCAAGGGCCGTGACCATCTCCTTTTCATCAAAGGAAACAGTCACAGAACCCTCGCCCGACGGACATTTCCATGCCTTGGCCGGCTGAGGATGCTGAAGGTTGGCAACAGGCCAGCCGGCAACCTCGGCCGAAGCGGTAATGGCAGCACTATCAAACCCGGAGGAATCCCATAAAAAACGGACATTGGTCATCTGAAAAGCTCCAGGGACACACTGCTTCTGTTCAGATCATCTGTCAGGTTCTGAACGACAAACAGGTTATTGAGGTCGAGCCTGTCACGGGTGACGCGGACAACGTCACCCAGTTCAAGGCTGAAGAGACGGCTCTTGGCCGTGGCGCTGGCAACAAGCCTGCGCTGCGCAAATAAATTTTTCCAGCGATCACGAATTGTGCTGGCATCAGTCGCTGATGTAAGAGCAGTTTTACGACTGATCTCCACGGCCGACGGATTGAGATCCTTGACCGCAGTATCCTCCCAGCTGACGTCTGCGGTTTCCGGGTTGTCGCCGGTAACAGAGAAGTGGCTGACCGTCACTTTCCATGCATAAGAACCATGGTTCTTTTCGCTGAAGCTGGTCAGTTCCAGATCAGTCAGCTCAAATGAGGGAGTGGCCCCTTCTGCAGGTGCACCGAAACCGCTGACCTGAAACTTTCCGGTCCGGTCAAAACCGAACCAGCAGCCAAGTGGCGGCAGCAGAGCATCAAGAACGCTGGCCACAGTCTGATCCTTTGAAACAGGAAACCAGACATTGAAGCTGTTCTCAGCCTTCCATACATCCCACATGGAGGAATCTCTCTTGTCGGCTCCAACGCCTGCCGCATCAAGAACCGTGGATAAAACCGTAGGGAGAGCACCGCTAAGTTTCTGCTCGGTCAGCTTGTGTTCGAGAAGCTCCCCCACGCCGTTGGTCAACGGAACGGTCAACTGGCTGTCGGACCAGCTCGGAGAGGCTGCTATACGACCGGTAAAAAGCTCCTTGAATTCTGAGACATTAAGTCCTTCAAAACCGGATTTTACAGTCACCGGCGAACCGGCAAACAGTTTTCCGGCAATCAACGGGTCAAGATGCCCGCCGCCCATAAGCAGGACCAGAGTGCCGAAGGTTGCGGAAGTACGTCCAAAGGTAAGCGACTGCAGGGAACGGTTGAAGACCGGCAGTGTTTTGATGCACGGCTCGTAATAATGGTCGGTATGAACAGGCTTGATGGCTTCGGATGAAAAACGCAGAACTTCCCGCGCAGCCGAAGGATTCACTGAATCAGCTACGGAGATTTCGGCGATATATATCTTTACGCTCTGAGGCTTGTCCGCGAATTGTTCCCAGCTCATGCGCGCACCTCGATGAGGGTGTCCGCATGAACGAACTGCACACCATTTCTGGACTGTTCGCGAAGTCCCGGAACAATGGCGGAAGCAAACTGCTGCCCGTCAAGATGCAGGTTGACCACAGTAGCGGAATCGCCGCTGTAACGGACATCGCCACCGTATTTGCGCTCATCCACCAGATTCCACAGGGCATTGATCATCCGGCTGCTGTCTTCATGGTCCATGACATAGCCGTTGGTCTGGGGAATAAATATTTCACCGGGGAGCCCGGCTTCCTGCCAGATGTAGCGTCTGCCTGCGGTTACGGGGCCACCGTGGCGGCGTCCTGGAGTATCATACCCACTATAATCAGGACTATTCTGATTCTCGGCACCATAGCCGCTGTCAGGATCTCCAGATAAATCTGCCCCCTCCGAGGACGGGGATGTCTCAGAGGAATTAGAACCGATAGAGTCAACAAAATCGGTAAAATCTCGACCCATGTCTAATGAAGACCAATCAAGATCATATTCAAAACTAGGCATTGAGTATGTTGAAGGAGATATGTCTATTCCACCAAAATATCCTAAAGAATAATTCTCCGCTGCATCGAACAATGAAGTATAAGTTTCGCAAGCTCTCACTGCTGCCACCCAATTTGACCCCATCGCCTTTGCAGCATCTGAATTTGGGTTAAACATAGATGACCTAGCTATACGACCATCAGTTGGAGAGTAATAATCTTCTCCGAATTCAAAACCGACTCCGGTTCGATGCGCCGCGAACTCACGAGCTGTATATCCAAAATATCCAGGATCAATCCCTATCGCCTTGGCAAGTGCAGTTTTTTGTGCTTCATCGTCGCTCTCAATTACATATGCTGTATAGGCATTCCCATAACGGTATGATTTAGCAAGGGCACTCTCAACGGATCTATCGCTTGCAAGACTGTTAGCAAACTCAAACTCATCTGCAATGATGGAAGCAATTTGCTCTGCAGTAAACCAATTTTCAGACCAGTATACGCCATTAACATAAGAATATGGCCCACTAGCAGGAGCTGTCTTTGTAGACAAAGTATACTGATCAGTGACCATACCATTTTTACCAATGCGATGCTGTATATTCTGATATGCAATCCTACTAGCTAAGAATCCTAATTTATCATCCAAAGCATCACGTATGGTCTCGTTTTCACGCAAATCCAACAAATCGGCCAGCCCTGAAATCCCTAAAGAAACAAGAGGAGATAAAACTCCCGTTGCAAGAGATGCAGCTGGTCCTCCAAGCAACAGAAGAGCTGCAGAGCTTATAACGTTACCGACAGTTGCAGAATCAACATCAAAGCCCAATACATTGTAAGCATTGTCATTCATACCCAGCATACGGTTTCCAAATGAACCAAACATATTTCCAGCAAACCCTGGAAAAAATGTGCTGGTGAACCCCGAGAGAGCTGAATCCCACTGCAAATTACTTACAGCCGAACCACTTACATTTACCCCTTGATTACGAAGAGAACTGGCAACGTTTCCTACCATCTGCCAGTTCGCGAAAGCTTTTGTTAGCCCAGAAAATGCAGCACCACCTGCGGCTTTAAGCATGTCCCATCCGTACAGGTCGCGACTTGTATTATTAATGCTGTCAGCAAGACTACGTTGTTTTCCTACTGAAACAAAGTCCGTAACAGTGTCAAAATACTGGGACTTTGACACACCATTAGATGAGACAGACTGTCGTATAACCTCCGCATGTCTTGCCGGAATGACCATTTCGCCCTGCTGCAGAACTGCAGCAACCTCATCTGCAGCCAGATCAATATTCCCAGTGTGCCAGATGTTGGTGAAAAACGACCCGGCCATATCAAACAGCCCGCCACCGAAATCGGCAAGCATACCAAGACCTTTATTCACGGCAAGGTCTGCAAGATGGTCCATAACGGACCTTCCCAGCCCGCCCCAAAAGGAATTCCAATAGTCGGAAAAGGATTTCATCTTCCCTGTAAGAAAATCAAAGCCAACATCCGAAAGCGCAGACTTTGAACCGGAGGCAAAGTCTTTCGCCAGATCAATACCACGTTCAGACATGGTTTTGTTTTCCTCAACAACTTCCTGAAAACCGCTTTTCAGCCCACCGAAGAAATCATTTTCCTTCTGTTCTTCCGCGGCCCTATCCAGAATTTCCTTACGCTGCTGTACTCCATCTTCCTCTATACGAGTCCATTCCTCCTGGCTGACACTGGCAGCAGCAACAAGATCATCAAGAACCTGTTTGGAATGTTCTAGGGAATCTTCGGAATAAGCCTTGGAGGCCGCGACCTCTTCAGCCTTAATGACAACCGCACGAGCACTTGCGTCCTCACGTGCACTGGTCAGGCGGACAAGATCTTCTTTTACCTCAGACACTGCCTGATTCATTGATCTTGTTGCAGGGTCTTCGCCAACGGTCTTGTACATCTGTTCCATGCCGGTCTGAAAGCTGGAGCTTTCGGATTTGAAATTCAAACCGGAAGATTGCAGAGGTTCTTCTGACCCTTTAAAAGCAGAATAAGCTTTTCGTGCCGAATTGCGATTAAACGCTTCCACAGTCAGGGCTCTTGCCTCTTTTAATCTATGAATATCTTCTCGTAGCCCTAATGTTTCCGCAGTATCTGAAGAGCGTGATTCTCCACGGGCATCTACTCCAACAGGAATAAACTGCTTATTCCTTTTAAGTTTTCTATCAAGCTCTTTCTGTTTTTGATTTATTAACACCGTGTATTTTTCTGATTCACCCTGAGGAGGCCCAGAAACATAATTAACAAATTTTAAAAAATCCAAAATACTATGATTTGTTTGAATCATTTCTCGAGCGACAAAGGTTCCTACTCCGCCAAATGCAGACAAACTAAGAGCAGTCTGCTTAAAAAAAGTCGGCATGGAATCCCAAGCGTCAGTTTGCTCAGGCCGAACTGAAAGATAATCCTCAACAAAACCTGGTCTTTTGGCTGAAGCGTTCTTTTGAGAGACATAATCGTAACGCCCTCCTTCCCCCCCCTTCTTCTGAACCGCCACGAGATTATCGTAGCTCTTCTTCAGAACAGCAGTGGAAACCTTATCAAACTGCTGGAATCCGCCCATGGTGACGCCGAGCCTTTTGTAAAGCTCAGCCGTCTGGACGGATGCGGTATTGGCTGCCTTGGCGATTGCAAGCAATCCGCGGGCAGACTGTTCAAATGCCTTGGGCTGGATCATATTCCTTCCCAGCCGGGCGTACTCGTCAGCAACAAGGCCGAGTCCGTTCTTCATACCGATAAGATCGCCTTTCAGCGCCCTGCAGGCTGTACCGGACTTCGGCGAAGTGCTGCTCAACTCTTTCAGACTGTCGGAGATCTTCTTTATCTCCCCCGACAGCTGACTGGAAACTACGGCCTTCTTCAGGTCGGAGGTCATCTGTTCAGATGCCCTCCGCACTATGGACCGCGCTTTTCCCATGTCGTACTCAAGGGCGGAGAGATCGCCCTTGAATTCGACATATATATAAGGAATGATTGTACTCATTATTAATACCTACTCTTCCCGCCATTTTCTGAGCTGTTCCTGTGCCATGATCTTCACTGACATCAGGCAACCCTTTTTATCTTCAACACCGAAAACGTCCATGACCTGCAAAACAGTTCCCATGTTGATGTCCACCACTCCCCCAGCACCGCAGATCCACTGCCCGGAACAATGGGAATAGATTTCAACGGCCTCTTCATTTTCGGGATAAATCTCAGGACGGCAGGACCAGCATGGCGGACCATCTTCCTTTCGTTTCCTCTCCTCGTCAGAATCCCAGGGTGTGACGGAAAAAGCGGTTTTGCATATTTCGCACGGCGAACGGTCTATGCAGGCCATCCACCGGGCGAAGTCGATCAGTTTTTTTCGGCGGCCTCTTCCTTTTCGGCCTGCTCAATCTCGAGCTTCTCCATTGCCTCGGCAATAAGCCCCTGAAAGAATATGGATTCCTGCGCCAGCACTTTCTTGTTCTCGGCTGTGCACGGGATGGGGGTACCGTTTTCATCCTCCACACCCTCCCAGTCTACGATCACGTAGTCGTAGAATCTGAGATCGAACTGATCCTCGTTGAATTCGGAAACTTCATAGGGCTTGCCCTTGCTGAATTTGCGAACGGTGGAGGTACACTCCCTGCTGAGCCGTTTGCCGGTTGCGGCATTCAGGCGTCTGACACAGATCCTGCCGCTTTCGGGGTTGCTGTCGTCAAAGTTGAACCAGGTGCCGGGATTGAGATTTTCAAGATTGAATTTCATTATTCTGTTGCTCCTTCGGGTGGGCAGGCCAGCAAGGAGCTGACCGGCCTGCCCGTTATTTATTGAAAGGGAATTTCCCTGAGTCGATTAAAGCTTACCGCTGTCGAGGGTGATGGAATCGCCGGCAACTGCGGAGGTAAGTTTGCCGGAACACTCAAGAGTGATGACGCCGGCAGCGACTTCCTTGATCAGATAATGACCGCTGTTTGCTGCGGAACCGTGGACGATGAGGGACTGACCTGCTGCGAAACCGGCATCGATAAAGCCATTGGCGGAGTCAGTGATGGTGTCTTTTGCGCCGGAGGTACCGGGTTCAAAACCGATGGTGGCGGCGGTCATGTGTTTGGTGTAGTAGGCAACGCGGCCACCGCAGACGAGTTCACCGGTAAAGGAGAAAACACCGTTCTTGTCAGTTTCGCCGGGAGCGGCCTTGGAAACCTGGAATACGCCTTCGGGGTCGTTGGCAAGGTCAAGAGCCATGAAGTCTACGGCATTAAGCATGATCACGCAGTCTTTGAACTTCTTGTTTTCCAGCAGATACTGTTTGAGTCTGTCCTGACCGGAATTGTCGCTGAACAGGGTGTAACCGGAGAAGGAAACACGGCCGAATTTGCCGCCGGTGGTAAATTCCACGGCGAAATCACGGCGGAATTCGTCAATGGAAATCACATCGCGGCTCATTTCGGGAAGGCCGATCTTGTTCAGGCCCTTGACGATTGCTTCTTCACCGGTGCGCCAGCCGAGAACCACCGCACAATCCACACCCAACTGATACTGGGGAACGATCTCACTCATAATTTTAACCTCTCTGATTTTGCCCGAGATTCAGCATGAATCCCGGAAATGTTGTTTTTAAAGGGACAGAATGTCCCGGTGTCTGAAAAACCATGGTCCTTCTCATGTCCGGACCATGGACGCATGAACATTTATTGCCTGCATCAATGCAGACTATCTGCATGCCTGACTTCAGATGTGCTCAATGTTGTATGGTTTTCTGCTTGCTGTATTTCTGAAGCAGCTCTTTTGTTTTCACATTGAAGATCAGGCAGCTTTAAAGTTAAAAAAAAGAGGACCTGAAATTGAATCTGTTCAATTTCAGGTCCTCTAGGGACTCTCTAAATATGTGCAGCAGGATTCAGTTGCTCTTCATGCATTCAGATTAACCATCAGGAATCTGGTTCTGCATGAAGACCTTCCGGTTCTCCCAACCGCTGAGACAGGTTCTACCACAGCTTTTTCGGCAAAACATGAAATACACTCAAACGGCAGCCGATCTACATTGAGAAGGTATTGATTTCATATTGACGGGCATTGATTTACACCCTTCTGCACTGCAAGATACTTCTCTTCCTGCCCTCTAACCCATTCCTGCAATGCCTCGGGACGGGCCCTCCACGGATCAGCCTCCGTGCGCCTCCAGGCCGGGAGCCCCTCACTTTCAACCAGCAGGCCGATATGGCGCGGATTCTCCTGAACGGCTTCGCAGATAGCCTTTGCCCCCTTCAATATCAGCGGAGAAGTCAGCATACCGCTCATTTCCCGTCCCTCCCGAAAACATCTGACACATCGGACACAACTATCTCGGAATGCTCTGTACCGCTCATGGCTTCCATGAACGCATCAAAGGCAACCCGGCTGCCGAGCACGGCCCTTCTGCCATCCAGCATCCCCGGCCTTGTACCGGTCAGGGGGCATCCTTCGGTATCAAGCACGGTATTCCCTGTATGGATGCGGACATACTTCCTCCCCGGTACATTCTTAATAGTCCACAACCGGCACTTCCGGGACGGAGAATATTCAAACTCAAGCGGATACCGACCCGCAGGTATGCAGGAGACAGCTTCAAGATTATCCCGCCAAGGTTCCTCAAGCGTCCAGCAGACAGCCTTTCCATCCACAAGCAAGGCACCAACCGTGGCCTGCGGCGTACTTTCAACCCTCTTCAGCTCAACAATTTTCATCAAAAGCTCCTTTTCAAAGATTCGAACCGTCCGTTTGCGATTCATGGAGCGATATTTATTTACAAAACGGACCGCAGAAAGGTTGACAATGTCCGATTCACTAAATTCACAATTTATTTAAAAATGGAAAAGCCCCCACCGATCTCTCGGTGAGGGCTCTCTGGAGGACAATCACGAACTGAATTATGCCTGATTATGATTACTATCCTTTCCACTCGACTCTTCTGATATTGGCGTGTCCGCGCTCTACGGTACGCTGATACTTGACGGCCGGTTTACCGAACACCATGGCATGTCCAAGCTCATGATCAGCGGGAATGCCGAGCTTTTCCTTAAGATCCGGGAAAAGAACATCCACCGAATACTTCAGGAACCCGTTCCATAATGTGCCGATTTTCATGGTCTGAGCCATCAGTTCAAAGTATGAAAGGAAAATGTGGGCATCTACAACCGGACATGGAGCAGATTTTGAACCTGACACAATTATAAAATGGGGAGCTCCACGGAAAATCATGTCGCCGCCGTGTTTCCTGGACTCAATAGCCCACTGAAAATAATGGCTGATCGGAGTCTGGGGCAGAGTGCCGTTCTTCACTCCATCTTCAATGCGACGGTACACCTCTTCACTGAAGGCCTTGACCTGCTCAGGATCTTCCATAAGCGTAACCGTCACACTCTGGGAGTTGACCCCGGTAGGGGCATGCCATGCAATATCCATAAGTTTCTGTATGAGTTCAGGTTCAAGGGCTTCCGGTTTATACTTACGGACTGAGCGCCGTCCTTTGATCAAAATTTCCATCTGCTCTGCATCAGGCATCTTCCCCTTGATCTCGGTAGAGTCTTCAGGCGAATTCCCAAGTATGGACAAAGCTCCAGTCGGGCAGACAGCAAGGCAGTGCTGACACTTTATGCAGCCTCCCTCGTTGCTGATCTTAGGGAACTCATCCAACGCGATTACACCGGCAATACAGTCTTGCGCACAAAGACCGCATTTAATGCAAAGTTCTTCATTAACACTGAAATTAAGCATCTCCATCTACACCTTATATCTGCAACTGAGGTGAAATCTATAGCCGCATATTACGGCATGAACCGTCTACCGGAATTGAACCCGGTACCGACCTGCGCACCCATTACGCGATAATCCTTGCCCGTGGGAGAAAACGCAAAGGGATCGGCCTTTGCCATGTCCGGCAGACCTTTGTCATTGAGAATATTATCGTCAGCCTTGATACCTACAATTTCACCCACGAACTGAGTATGCAGCCCGATCTCAAGGGTGTGGATGACCTTGCACTCGAATACAAGCGGGAATTCCTCCACATAAGGAGCATCAACCAGTTGCGACCTAGCAGGAGTAAGACCGGAAACAGCAAACTTGTCCGCATCCCTTCCGCTGGCCATGCCGAAATAGTCCGCTTCATCAACATATTTTGCAGAAGGAACCGAAACGGTATACGCTCCGCGCTCCATGATTGAACCGTAAGTATATGTAGCCTTGCGCAGAGAAACTGTCAGGCATGGGGGAACTGAACAGCATATGCCGCCCCACGCTATGGTCATAACATTTGGCTTCCCGTCCGCATCGTAACTGCCGACACACCATACAGGTGTAGGAAATGCAAAAGTACCCGGCTTAATATCAATTTTCATTCCTGAATCCTCATTTAATGTTTTCAGTCGTTATCCCTGCAAGCCTGCCATGCATGAATATAGACAGGCCAAAGCGGAACCTGAATTTCCAAACTATCCGTCCGCAAGACGCGATTTGATGTCTTTCAACGTCTCACCGCCGATTCCGATTGCGTTCTGGGGATATTCCTGAATCAACACAGTAAAAGATTTTGCGGGAATTCCGGAGACTTCACTTGCTGCTTCAGTAAGCTGCTCGACAAGGCTCCTTTTCTTTTCCTCTGACATTTCCGATCCTGCATAAGTAATTACCGGCATCTGACCTCTCCTGTTTTTAATACCATTGTCCACATATCAACCTGCGGTTCTTCCTCAAGAAACTGTGCAAACTCATCCTGGGCATGGCGAACTACCTCACTATCCAGATGCATCCTGAAAGACGCTTCTGACGTGAAGTGTTTATATAGCATGAATCGGGCAGGATTGTTCTTATCCTGATGCATGAAACATACAAGCAATCCCTCATGGCCGACACCTTCAGCCACAACTTTTCTCAGCAGATCACGCAACCGGTCTTCAAATCCTTCCTTGGCTCTTAAACGCACTGTCAGGATAAACGGATTTCCACAAAACATGCTTCAACCCTCCCGGTGGCCTTCTTCAGCGGTGATGCCATTCAGCCCCGCACACTGAGTTTCTGCCATCTTACAAACCACTATCTGCGGTCTGAATGTTGAACATCCGGAATAAGCTACCATGACCATCTCCTTTAACCATAAATCCTTAACCGAGCGTCAACAATCATGCTCGATGGAATAGTTATATCCACGCCACCCTTCCATGGCATCGGCAGGAAGTCTGAAAACAGGACCGCAACAGATAGGACTTTTGTCGTAGAGAAAAAACAGTACCTATTTCCTTTGCCATGTATGGGCATGCCTCCGGCGGTCCTGCGAAGCTAAGGCAATCGCCACAAAAAAAGGAAGACACCTTCCGGTATCTTCCCTTGATTTCAATTTAACTGGATTCCTTTCCAGCAATCAAAACAATCCATTGAACATGCAAACACTTACTATGTATCAATGACGCTTTGCCAAACAATTTCATCAAAAGCGCAAAGCGCATCAAATCAGCCCCAGAGATTCGCTGAAGACCACTAAAGCGAAGCAATCCCTTCACGCAGCGCGTAGAGCGTGGCTTCAACCCGGTTGGCAAGATGCAGCTTGGAAAGAATGCTTGTCATATGGGTACGCACGGTTGCCTCACTCACGAAAAGTTCTTCGGCGATCACCTTGTTGCTCTTGCCCTTGGCTACAAGTTTGAGGGTATCCAGTTCACGCGGCGTAAGCGGGTCAGGAGTGGGCTTTGTTTCTTCTCCGGGCTGGGACAGCTCGGAAAGCACTTTACGGGCAATATCCGGGGCAAGGGAAGGTTCTCCCCTATGTACCCGGCGAATGGCATCAAGAAGTTCATCCGGAGTCGAATCCTTGAGCAGATAGCCCATTGCTCCGGCTTTGATTGCCGGGAAAAGTTTGTCGTCAGTGGCAAAACTGGTCAGCGCGATGATCCTCCCGCCGAGTTTCCGGTCTCGTATCTGGCGAATGGCCTCAATACCATCCATGACCGGCATCAGCATGTCCATGAGGATAATATCAGGTGCAAGCTCCGCAGTGAGATCTACAGCCTCCTGACCGTTGGCAGCCTCTCCCACGACCTCTATATCATCAAAACTGCCCAGAAAACTGCGCACACCGATACGTACGATGTCATGGTCATCAACCAGCAGAACCTTGATCACGTTACTCATTATTTTTCCTCCTGAAGACCATGTTCATCAAAAATATCCACCCTGACGGCTGTGCCGCTGTCAGGACAACTGTCTAAATGCAATTCGGCATTAATACGCTGGGCTCTTTCGCGTATGCCCCTGAGCCCCATCCCTCCGGTCGGAAGGGTTTCAAGCTCAAACCCCTTGCCGTCGTCGATGATCATGAGCGAAGTCAGCCCATCACCAAAAATAACCCGGATAGTGACCGACTCGGCCTTTGAATGCTTGGCCGCATTGTTCAAGGCTTCAATGGCTATGCGGAACAACTCCTCCTCAACCCTCAGGGACAGCCGCCTTTCATCGCCCTCGACAAGCAGGTCGGCACCTATGCCCGAACGGACCTCTACGGAATTAAGACGCGCCTGCAGGGCTCCGACAAGTCCCTCGCTCTCAAGTTCCGGCGGATGCAGGTCAAAAATCAGCGAGCGCATATCCCGCATTCCCTGCTGAGCCATCCCCTGAAGGGACTTCAACTGCTCAACGGCAAGAGCTTCCCGGCCGGATTCAAGGGAACGCACAGCCGCATTGGAACAGAAAGTTATGGCATAAAGAGCTTGCGTTACGGAATCGTGCAGTTCTCGCGCAAGCCGCTGGCGTTCATCCTGAACAGCAAGCTTTTCGCTCTGCTCAAACATGCGGCTGTTGCGCATGGCGAGCACCGCCTGTGCCGCAAACATCTCCATTATCCGCTTATCCGCGTAATCAAACCCACCGGATTTGTTGGATACCAGCAGAAGCCCCAACGCCCTGTTTCCTTCAAGCAGGGGAACGGCCATAAGCGTCCTGACCTCGGCCAGACATTCGCCATGGGGGATTTCGCTCTGGGCATCGCGGACAATGGCGGTTTCGCGGGATCTGAACACCGCCCCGAAAAAGGTCGTATCAACAGGATAGTACTCCCGTGGCGGCTGCGGATTACCGGCTCCGTACACGTAATGAAGATTCTCTCCCTCGTTGATGAGGATGGCACTGCCGCCGCCGTTGACAATTCCGCGGGCCTCTTCGGCGATAAGGTTCAGCACCTCACCGTTCTTGCCGTCAGGCCGCTGCAGGAGCACGTTGGCCACACGGCGCAGGCTTTCACTTTCCTGCAGCTGCCGCTTGGTCTGCCGCGCTGTAGCCACGCTTTCAACTGCCACGGCAACGGTATTGAGAATCCCCTCTATGAGCTCACGTGTAGCCGCATCAAAGGAAAAACCGTTCTTCATGGACGAAACCAGTGCCACGCCGAGCATCTTTGCCCCGTTGTTGATCGGGAAAAGCGAAACACTGCCGGAACGGACCGCTTCAGGCAGAATGTCGGCAAAGGATGAACCGGCCTTGTTTACCGAGCAAAAACCGTAGTTCTTACCATCAACACTACTGATGGCATTACCGGAAGGACAGAGCCGCAAACCGCGAAGAGCACTCTGGCACTGTTCCGAAGCATAGCCGAACCCGGCACTGGGCCTCAGACTTCCCGTCTCAGGATGGGCGAGAAAAATTGTACAGCAGCCGTCATCCACAGTCCCGGCAAGCACCTCGGCAAGCTTTTCCAGCACCTCATCCGGGTCCATCGCACTTGTTACCGTGCGGGACGCTTCAAGCAGCAGCTTGTTACGGACATGCTCGGTATTCAGGCGCGAAAGGAGCATCGCGGAATACCTGTCCGTGGTAAGGTTTATTACCTCGAAATAAAAATCCTCCAGCTCCTCCAGAAAAGCCAGAAACTCGTCCCGATCCGTAAAATATCTGCGCCCGAATTCCCTGATTGCCTTTTTTCCAAGCAATGTGGACTCAACAACGTCCCGTATGCCGACGCCCCGGTCGAGCTTGATATTCGCACAGCTCTTGAAATAATCTTCCAGAGGCTCAAGATCTCCGCGCGAAAAGCACTCAAGAGTCATTGAAGCTCCATGCCCCGCACCCCTCTTGAGCTCTTCAAAATCCACGGCCCCGTACCAGCGGGGCTGATACTTTGCCAGCAGGCGCGCAAACTCGGATGAAACCGAATCCATATCTTCGAGCAGCATGTCGCCGACAATTTTCAACTTGTCATTATTCATATATTTTTCCTGGCCTGACAGTTCCTTTACGGGAAATTCATCCAGCCTGTTAACCGATTCTTTTACGGTACGCTAGCACATCAACCAGGTAACGGGATCATACAAATATATGATCACAATATTTTTCAACTTATGTGCCACAAAAGGCTCCGGTCCATACGGCGCAAAAAAGGAACTCTCCACATCAAAACCGGCCATGAATTGCCCCGCCTTTTCCCCATGCCCACAGCACCGCACCCCAATCAAAGACAACGCAAAACTTAACAACATTTTATTCTTTATTTACAGTATGTTGAATGAAAAAATTTATTTTCATCTCTTGTGTTTTTTTGTGTAGACAGGGAAAAGTTTTAAGCGCATATGAATCACATATCAGGGTTGCCTGTATCAGTGATTCTTCACTTGAAACAGCCCTGATCCTACACTGAAAAAAATATAAATCGCTATAGTCAAATAAAAACCATCAATGACATTCCTGACCGGAAAGTCCGGAATGATCACCACCCAAACACACCGGCAGCCCAAGGAGTGTGCCTGACTCATGATTGAAGAAATTGACCGAAAGCAGACAAAAAACAAATACACTATCCGCGAAGCAACCATTGATGATCTTAATTTTATTTCGAAACTTGAAAATGAATGTTTTCCAAGCCACAGGAGAAGTGCGCGCCGCGGACTTCGAAACAGCATTACCAGCCCCAATCAGATAGTACACATCCTTGAGGTTCCCAGAGGCAAGGAAGGCATGGTTTCGGCCGGTGCCTCGGTCTGCTTTCTGCACAAATTTTCCATGCGCATCTACTCCATTGCCGTCCTGCCTGAATTCAGGACACTGCAGTTCGGAGAGAAACTGCTCGCATACCTCCTGGCTTATGCCGAAAAAAGGGGCTTTGACAAAATCACCCTTGAGGCCGATTCCGGCAACCAGAGACTCATCAACTGGTACAGGAAAAACGGATTTGAAATCACCCACTGCCTCACCGACTATTACCGTGAGGGTGAACCGGCCTGCAAAATGGTCCGCAAAACCGCAAGCAAAGAGGGAATGCCGGACCGCATCATCATCGTCGTGGACGACTACGGCAAGAAGGTGCTCGACATTCCGGGCCTCAACATATGCGCCGCCAAGGACTACCTGACCGACCTGCGCTACTCCAACTCGAACAGGTTCCATGTAATCAACCTGTGTTCGTCCTATAAGACACACTCCATGGGGTACTACGTCTCTCTGCTCGCCTCGGCGCGCAACCAGAGGATCACCCCCTCCGTAATGACGGTAAAGGATGCATCCAACCACCTGATTGCACAGAGCATTCTTGATGAAATCAAGGAATTTCTCGACGACAAAACCAGAAACATCACTGCCGAAACTCTGGATCTGACCGTGATCATGGGCAAGACTCCTTCCAAGAAATTTGAAAGTCTTGCACGTAAGCTGTTCTCCATCTTCGAAATTCCGTTCTTCGAAGTAAGTTTGAAGCACAAGGAAACATGGCAGCTCAAAAAATTTCATATCCTGAATCTAAAACAGGTGCAGGAACGACATCCTGAAATCCTGAAACAGGCCATAGTCGAATACAACAACAAGAAGCGCTATTGCCGTACACGGTTGAAGAACTACACATACGATCTGGCCATTCTGGTCAACCCGGACGAGAAAACTCCTCCATCCTGCCCTGAAGCTCTGGAAAAGTTCCGCAAGGCAGCAGAAAATCAGGGTTTCTTCGTCGAGTTCATCACCAAGGCGGACTACAGAAGAATCTGCGAATTCGACGCGCTGTTCATCCGTGAAACAACAGCCATTGAGAGCCATACGTATGCGATGTCGCGCCATGCCTACACCGAAGGACTGGTGGTAATAGACGATCCGTGGTCCATCCTGCTTTGCTCCAACAAGGTGTACCTGCAGGAACGGCTGACCAACGCATGTATCCGGCAGCCTCAGGGCTGGCTTCTGACCAAACAGAACTGTACCGCATCTTTCCTGAATACGCTGCCGCTCCCGCTGGTCCTGAAGCTTCCGGAAAGCTCTTTTTCTCAGGGGGTTTTCAAGGTTCACACCTACGAGGACCTGAAGGAATCACTGCTGAAGATGTTCGCCAAAAGCGCGCTTGTAATCGCACAGGAATACCTCATCTCCGAGTACGACTGGAGGATCGGGGTTCTGGACAACCAGCCGCTGTTCGCCTGCAAATACTACATGGCCGACGGCCACTGGCAGATATACAACTGGCGAACCGGGGACCAGTCCAAATTCAGCGGCAACTCCGAAACAGTCCCCATCAGCGAGGTTCCGCCGCAGGTGGTCAGGTCCGCAGTAAAAGCAGCCTCACTTATTGGAAACGGTTTTTACGGTGTGGACCTCAAAGAAATAGACGGAAAGGTCTACGTAATCGAAGTGAACGACAACCCGAACGTTGACGCAGGTGTTGAAGACACACTGCTTGGCGACGACCTGTACAACAGGATTATCGGGACAATTTACAACAGAATTGAAGCTGAACGGTACCAGACCCGGTACCTGTTCTGATTTTACGAGGTTAGTAATGATTCATCCGGACACGGAAGTTAGAACAGTCTCACCGGCCATAGGCAACGGTGTTTTCGCGACCGCTCCCATCAAAAAGGGAACGATTGTCGTTGTCAGGGACAGTTATGACACCTGTCTGACTCAGGACGAGTACCAGAACCTGCCCCAACCGATGAAATCGTGCATGGAAAAATACATGTACCATGACCGGCACGGCAACCTCATCCTGAGCTGGGACCACGCCAGATTCATGAACCACAGCTGCTCAAGCAACACCATGATGACCGCCTACAACATCGAGATTGCAGTGCGCGACATTATGGCAGGCGAAGAGATCACCACCGAATACGGCCTTCTGAACATACAGGAACCGTACGAACTCTGCTGCAACTGCCCGCAGTGCAGAAAATGCCTGCGCGATGACGACATCGATAACTATGGACATATCTGGGATTCTCTCATACGTGAAAGCCTGCTGCTCGTTTACGGCAACGAGCAGCCTCTCATGGGACTCCTTGACCGCAACACCCGGAACAGGCTGCAGCAGTTCTATGACGGTGAAGCAGGCTACTCTTCCGTCATGAACCTGAAGTGGAGGTTGAACAAGGGTTGAGTCCGCCCTTGAATCCTTAAGGATTTACTTTAACTTTTTTCGAGATAATGCAGAACAGACACATACTCATCACCGGCGGCAACAAAGGCATAGGACTTGTACTCACTGAAAGGTTCATAGCGGACGGTGCCAACGTCATCGTCGCGGCCCGTGATTTTTCCACATTCAAGTACAATGACCATCCGCGGGTCAAAACAGTTGTGTACGATTTCAAGGACGTGGCCGGTATCCCGAACTTAGTTGCCGGGCTGCCGGAAATCGACGTGCTGATCAACAACGCAGGCATCATGTATGCCACTCCCTTTGATCAGTACACACCCGAAGCTGTGCAGGACGTGCTCAAGATCAATATCGAGGCACCTGTAGCCCTGATCACCGCAGTTTCAAAGTCCATGGTCGCCAGAAAATGCGGGCGCATCGTCAACAATGCTTCCATTGCCGGGCAGATCGGGCATCCTGACGTCTGGTACGGGATCACCAAGGCCGGCATGATCAACATGACCAAGAGCTTCGCCAAAATCCTCGGACCGCACGGAATCGTCATCAACGCAGTTGCAGCGGGGCCCATAGAAACCGAAATGCTGCACACCATCCCCATCGAGCGCAGGAACCACATCAAGTCCGTAGTCTACACGGGACGCTTCGGACAGCCCGAAGAGGTGGCGGAGGCCATGCACTGGCTAGCTACCGACTGCCCGGAATACATCAACGGAACATGCATTGACATAAACAACGGTTCCTTCCCCAGATAAAGTAGTGGTGGCAACATATGTTGCCACCACTAACAAAGTCTAAACTATCAATTCATCTTAGCGGATCGGCACATCGTTAACGGATATATTGCCGCCGCTGATACTGATTTCCCTGGCACTCTTCCTGCCAGGCGAATTGTCGGCCCCCAAAATATATTGGATACCGTGCTTGCCATGATCAATATAGGGTTCATGTTTATGGCCGAAAAGCATGACATCCACCCGATTGCTGACCACTTTCATGAGTTCTTCCGAATCCTTGAGCTTCAGGCCGATCAGATTTACCAGAGTCTTGGTGACAAAAGGATGATGATGGAAAAATAAAATTTTGACCAATTCGCTGTCGGCATACTGCTTAAGAATCGAATCAAGCTCCTTCAGTTGTTTTCGTCCCACTTTACCGCAAGCGAAATCAAATGGAGTCTTGGTTTCAAGGTTTGTATCCAGCGCGATAAACATGCATTTGGCTTCATCGCTTTCAACAATATTCACCACCGGAGAATTATCACCTGCAAATGTTCCGCACTGCCCGAAAGGCCCGGCCAGATATTTATCAAAACGTTCAATCCGTTTCCTGTTATAAATGTTTCCACCGATTCCGGAATCATGGTTGCCGGGACAAATACTGATTCTGCCCTTGAACGGCCTCAGAGCTCGTTCAGCCCTTCTGTACTGCTCACTACCTCCGTCATCAACAACATCACCGGTAACCACTATATGATGGGCGGGATAATTTTCTTCGACATATTTCAGGGTTTCAACTTTTTTTCTGTTGCCGGCCGTAGAACCTTTAAAATGCAGATCGCTTAAATGCAGAATTTTCACATTTTCCTCCTTTCATTAAAATTAATATGATCTTTTCATATAAATCATTATACACAATATAACAAACCGTGACTTACAATGTTTTAAAGAGCAACTGATTTGATTTTAAATTTATCACATGTGCGCCCAACTCTTGCCCAACTCCCTCTATCTCCCCTCGCAACTTTTATTGCTCCAGCAACTTTAGTTGCTGACAACTGAAATTCGCAACAAAAGTAGCTCTCCAAATATCATACTTCAAACGTGTCAACAAAAGTTGCAGAATCCATTTAGTAAACTTCTGTCTCCTCATAGGCTCTCCTGATAACAGATAAGAGAACACTTATCGCTCAACCACCATAATGCACTGTAAAAATTAGATTTATACAAAAACCAGATTCATCAGCACACTCAACATTCATTTTGGCACACAACTTCCATTAAGGAGCTGAACTTATTTGCTTCAGGAGGTTTCTATAAAATGTACGTCGGGCTTAAGATGCTGAAAGACTTCATGCCGCAATCCCCGGATACGCTGGCTGAAGACGCTTCTGTTCTCATGGATGACAACATGCTCTGGATGCTGCTCATCGTGGAGAACAGAAAACTGGTCGGTTATGTTCGCAAAGAGGACATCAGCGCGGCCATGCCTTCCACAATGACCGGGCTGGATAAGCACGAGATCAACTACCTGCTCTCAAAGCTCACCCTGCGCAAAATCATGCGCACAGACATGACCACTGTAAGCCCGGAGATGGAAATAGAAGAGGCTGCCGTAATCATGCGCCGCAAGAATCTGGCAGGACTTGCGGTAGTGGATGGAGCAGGAGACCTTATCGGATATATCAACCGCAACGTGATCCTTGACGTACTGGCGGAAGAAATGGGCTTTGCAAAAGGCGGTTCCCGCATTGTTTTCGAAGTGGTTGACCGTCCCGGCGTGCTCAAGCACGTATCCAGCCTCATCGACGACCTCGGATACTCCATCATATCCACCGGAACCTTCAATCACTCCGACCGAAGAATGGTAGTAATCAGGGTGAATGCCGATAACCCGTCGTCCGTAGCCGCAACACTGCAGAAAAACGGCTACGAAGTGGTCGGACCGGAGGATTTCAGGGATGAATGGCAGTAGCCCCTTCTTCAAGCCCGACTGCGAACCGGCCCCTCTGGATGAAGCTCTGCTTAAAGTCAAGGATGTGACCCTGACCTTCAAGGGGGTTGCCGCCCTTTCCCGCGTGAATTGCTCCGTAAGGAAAGGAAGCATCACCTCGCTCATCGGCCCCAACGGCGCAGGCAAGACCAGTATGCTCAACTGCATTTCAGGCCGCTATGTACCGGACAAGGGCTCCATCACCATGAACGGTTCCGAGATGCTCGGCACACCGGCCAACAGGCGCACCCATTTCGGCATGGCCCGCACGTTCCAGAACATTGCCCTCTTTCGCGGTCTTTCAGTGCTGGACAACCTCATGGTCGGGCGTCATTCGCGCATGAATTACGGGCTCCTTTCATCCATTTTCTACTTCGGAAACGCCCGCAAGGAAGAGTCGGCCCACCGTCAGCGGGTTGAAGAGATCATAGATTTTCTGGGCCTCTCCCCCTACCGGCACCAGATTGCCGGACACCTCCCCTACGGAGTGCAGAAAAAGGTCGAACTTGGTCGCGCCCTTGCCGCCGAACCGGAACTCGTACTGCTCGACGAACCCATGGCCGGGATGAACCTCGAAGAAACCGAAGACATGGCCCGCTACATCCTCGACATCAACGAAGAATGGGGAATCACCGTTTTTCTGGTTGAACACGACATGGGTGTAGTCATGGACATTTCCGATCACGTGGTGGTGCTCGACTTCGGACGCATTCTCGCCTGCGGAACACCTGAAGAAGTACAGAAAAACAAAAAAGTTATCAGCGCCTACCTTGGAGACGAGGGCGGGCTTTATCAAGGAAGGTAAAATGAGCCGGCCGTACAAGACAACACTTCCGGCACTGCTGATCAGGAACGGACGCGAACGCGCCGCACGCACCGCCATGCGCGAGAAACACCTCGGCATCTGGCAGTCGTTTTCATACAGGCAGTACCTTGAAATAACATCTGAATTTTCCGCAGGACTTAAGAAACTCGGATTCGGCAAAGGAGACGCCATCGTCATCATCGGCGACAACCGCCCCGAATGGCTCTGGGCACAGCTGGCGATTCAGGGACTCGGCGGTTATTCCGTGGGCCTCTATCAGGATTCCCCGGCAGACGAGATCGGATATGTGTTCACCCTTTCCGAAGCACGGCTGGTGGTGGCAGAGGATCAGGAACAGGTGGACAAGATCCTGTCCATCCGCGACCAGCTTCCGGACCTCGAATACATAGTCTACCACGACCCCAAAGGCCTGATGGATTACAGCGAAAAAGGGCTCATGTCCTTTGACGATGTTCGGGCCATGAACAAGGAACAGGCTGCGGAATTCGAATCATGGACCGCAGAGGTCTCCCCGGACGACGTCGCCATCATCGCCACCACCTCCGGTTCCACCGGCAGGCCCAAGCTGGCCATGCTTACCCACGAGAACCTGCTCTCCATGGCCTGGAACCTCGGTCATTCCGACCCCAAAACGGAATCGGACGAATTCGTTTCCTTCCTGCCGCTGGCCTGGATGGGCGAACAGATGATGGCCGTGGCCTCGGCCCTGCTTTTCGGTTTCTGCGTAAACTTCCCGGAAGAACCGGATACCGTTCAGGAAAACATCCGCGAGATCGGCCCTCACCTCATCTTCTCGCCCCCGCGCGTCTGGGAGAACATGGCTGCCAAGGTCCGGGTGCGCATCATGGAGACCACCCCCCTCAAGCGCTGGCTGTTCAACAGGCTCATGCCCATGGGAATCAGCTACGCGGATAAGGTTCTGCACGGGCAGGAACCTTCCGCCATGGACAGGCTCGGCTTCCGGCTGGCTGAAATCGGACTTTTCCGCGCCCTGCGCGACCGGCTCGGATTCTCCCGCATCCGTTCCGCCTCTACCGGCGGGGCACCGCTCGGACCGGACACCTTCACCTTTTTCCATGCCCTTGGAATCAACCTGAAGCAGATCTACGGGCAGACCGAGGTTGCGGGTATCTCCTGCATCCACAAGGACGGCTGCGTCAGTTTCGACACCGTCGGCGAGCCCATTCCGGAGACGGAAATTAGAATATCCGCAGCAGGCGAAGTGCTTACCAAAAGCCCCGCAGTCTTCAAGGGATACCTGAAAAACGAGGACGCCACCGCCGAAACCCTCGAAGACGGCTGGCTCAAATCCGGTGATGCCGGATACTTCAAGGACAACGGCCAACTTGTCATCATCGACCGCCTTTCCGACGTAATGACCCTGAACAACGGAACCCGCTTTTCCCCACAGTTCATCGAGAACAAGATCAAGTTCTCCACCTACGTGCAGGAAGCCGTCGTAATCGGGCAGGAGCGCGACTACATAACCGCCATAATCTGCCTCGACAGCGACATCGCCGGACGCTGGGCCGAACAGCAGCAACTGACCTACACGACCTATCAGGATCTTGCATCCAACCCGCACCTTTACGACCTCATATGCAGCGAAGTGGCCTCCATCAACGAAGCCCTGCAGGACGGGACCGAAGTAAAGCGCTTCGCCCTGCTCTTCAAGGAGCTGGACGCTGACGACGGCGAGCTGACCAGAACCCGCAAGATCCGCCGCAAAGTCATCAACGAGCGTTACGGCGATCTCATCTACGCCCTCTACAACGGGCAGAAGGAGATCAACCTCACCGCCCGCATCAAATATCAGGACGGATCGGAACGGACCATGTCCGGCCCCATCGCCATCCGCGAAATCAACGCCGCAGAAGAGGCCAGCTAATGGAATACTATCTCCAACTCATAATCAACGGCCTTGTTGTCGGCTCCATCTACAGTCTTGTGGCCCTCGGCTTCGTCATCATTTTCAAGGCCACCAAGGTGGTAAACTTCGCACAGGGCGAAATGGTCATGGCCGGGGCATACATCTGCTTTGCCCTGACCGTGCAGTACCAACTGCCCTTCCTGCTCTCGTTCCTCATCACGCTGGTCTTCTCGCTCATCCTCGGCGTCCTTGTGGAAAGGATGATCCTGAGGCCGCTCATCGGTGAGCCGATCATTTCCGTGGTCATGGTCACCATCGGCCTGTCATCCATACTCAAGTCACTGGTGCAGGTCTTCTGGGGAACACAGATCAGGGTGTTTCCGCCCATTCTGCCGCAGGATCCCTTCATGGTCTTCGGGCTGCCCATAGCCCCGGTCTACATCGCGGCCTTTGTGCTCTGCCTGCTGCTGTTCGCCGTATTCTCCCTGTTCTTCAAGTACTCGTCGCTCGGCATCGCCATGCGTGCGACCGCCTTTGACCAGCAGGCCGCCCAGTCCATGGGCATAGGCATCAAGAACATCTTCGCCCTGTCATGGTGCATCGCCGCGGTGGTGTCCTCCATCGGCGGAATCATCCTCGGCAACATCAACGGCATCAACTCCCAGCTCGGACACCTCGGCCTCAAGGTATTCCCGGCGGTTATCCTCGGCGGGCTCGACAGCCTGCTCGGCGCAGCCCTCGGCGGCCTGATCATCGGCGTGCTGGAAAATATCAGCGAAGGACTTGCCCGCGACCTGCTCGGACTGGGCGGATTCAAGGAAGTGGCTTCCTTTGTGGTGCTGGTCATCATCCTCATGGTCAAGCCCTACGGGCTTTTCGGCACCAAAGAAATTGAGAGAGTGTAACATGCAGAAATGCGGACTGTTTTTCACAACATACCATAGCGAAGACCAACTCTTTCCATCAAAATTCCAGAAAACATGTCTGGGACTGTTCATGGCGGCCATGCTCATAGCACCGCAAGTGCTGGATTTCTACTACATATCGGTAATGAACCTGATCATGATCGCGGTGATCGGAGCGGTTTCGCTCAATCTGCTCACCGGGGTCTGCGGTCAGATGTCGCTGGGACACGGAGCTTTTGTCGGGGTCGGAGCATACGGATGCGCCGTGCTGGCCTCCAAGGGGCTGCCCTTCATGCCCTGCCTGATAGGCGGCGGTGCAATGGCGGCAATTGCCGGGATGATCTTCGGCATCCCCTCCCTGCGGCTCAAGGGCATCTATCTGGCAATATCCACCCTTGCAGCACAGCTCATCCTTGAATACGTGTTCCTGCACTGGACCGCCTTCACCGGAGGGGCCAACGGCATGCCCGTGGATTCACCTTCCATGTTCGGGTTCCAGTTCGATTCCGACGAAAAGATGTTCTATCTCATCTTCGCCATCACCACCCTGTGTGTGCTCGGCGTAACAAACATCGTGCGGTCTCGCTCGGGCCGCGCATTCGTCGCCATCCGCGACTTCTACCAGTCAGCGGAAAACGTAGGCATCAACCTGTTCCGCTACAAACTGCAGGCCTTCGCAACCAGCTCATTCATGGCCGGTATCGCCGGAGGACTCTGGGCCTACTACACCATGTACATAACCCCGGAACAGTTCTCAATCGGGCTGTCCATCAGCTATCTGGCCATGATCATCATCGGCGGCATGGGCTCGGTGCTCGGCTCCATCTTCGGCGCAGTATTCATCACCCTGCTGCCCGAAGTGCTCAACATCGCCACCTCCCTTCTTGCGACCATCGCGCCCGATGCCAGCGCCATGACCGCACCGCTCAAAGAAGGGGTTTTCGGACTCGCCCTCGTGCTCTTCCTCATCTTTGAGCCCGAAGGCCTGGTGCGCAAATGGAAGCTCATCAAAGCCTACTGGAAACTTTATCCGTTCGCATATTGATAATTATTTGATGTGCCTCCGGCGGACAGAAAACCCTTTTGCAAAATGGTTCTCTGGACTCTCCCAAAACCTTTTATCGGGGTTTCGCCTCTTCGTGAGGAGAGCCTGTATTGAAAATGATCTGAAGTTCATGAAAGAAAATATAATTTAATTAAAAAACCAACATTTAACCGACCCCAGCGGCGAAGCCCTATTAAAAATTTTAGAAGGGGAAGGGGTCTGGGGAAGGGGAAGCTTCTGTCACAAATCTGCAGGAAAACAGATTTGAGCGTTTCCTGAAAGGCTACGCCCCGAAGGGGTGAACCACAGGACGTGGCGAATTAAAAGTTTCCCCTTCCCCAGCCGCCGGAGGCAAACACAAGCCCCGCGGCACTGCAAAGATAAAACGTGCAGGCAGCACTTTTAAATAATCCGTCATCTTTTTAAGGAGAGCAACAATGTTTAAGAGAATTTTGACCGCATCGGTCCTGATGGCAACTATGCTGATAGCTTCAACGGCTTTTGCGACGCTGAAAGTGGGCGTCCTGTCCGATCTTACCGGACCGACCTCCAGCGTTGGCGTGCCTTACGCGCAGGGCGTGAAGGACTGCGTGGCCTACATCAACGCCAACGGCGGCGTAAGCGGCGAAGATATTGAGCTGATTCAGGTGGATTACGCCTACAACGTGCAGCAGGCCCTTGCCGCATACAAGCGGTTCAAGTCTCAGGGCATCGTAGCTTTGCAGGGCTGGGGAACAGGTGACACGGAAGCGCTGGTACGCTTTGTTTCCCGCGACCAGATTCCCGTTTTCTCAGCATCCTATTCAGCTCATCTCATGGACCCGCAAAAGGCACCGTATAACTTTACTATCGCCCCGGACTACTCCACTCAGGGCCGCGCCGGACTCCAGTACATCAAGAACAACTGGAAAGAAGCCCGCGCACCCAAACTCACTTTCGTATACCCTGATAAGCCTTACGGTCACGTACCCCTCAAGGCCATGAAGGAATACGCTCAGGAGCTGGGCTTTGAAGTTACCGGCGACGAAATCCTAGATCTGAAGGCCATGGATGCAACCCCGCAGATTCTGGCTCTCAAGCAGCAGAACCCCGACTTCGTATGGGTTGGCGGAACCACTCCCTCCACAGCCGTGCTGATGAAGGATGCCAAAAAACTCGGCTTTGAAGGCAAGTTTCTGGTCAACATCTGGGGCAATGACGAAAACCTCGCCAAGATGGCCGGTCCCGCATGTGAGAACAACCTCGGCATGCAGGCAGCAGCCGTATACGGGCAGAACGTGCCCGGTATGAAAGTCATCGAAGAGCAGACCAAAGGCCAGCCCCAGATGACTCACTACCTGCGCGGTTTCGTTTCAACGCTGGTCATGGCTGAAGGCATGAAGATGGCGGCAGCAAACGGAAAGGTGACCGGCGAATCCATCAAGAATGCTCTTGAAACCATGCGCGACTATGATCCCATGGGCCTCGCCCCGGCCATCAGCTTCTTCCCGAATGACCACCGCCCGAGCATGGCTATCAACGTCTGTACCGTTAAGGACGGCAAGCTCGAATTCCTTGAGACCGTAGCCCTGCCCCGTGACGCCAAATGGCTCGGCAAATAGGCCCCAAGCAACAGCCCGTTAATACGGATTTACATAAAGGCCGGGGAATTCCTGCGATTCCCCGGTCCCACCCCAAGGATTGATTTATGAGTCTGCTGAACGTTCAAAACCTCGAAGTGGTATACAACGACGTGGTGCTGGTCCTTAAAGGACTTTCCATCAACGTCGAAAAGGGGTCCATAACCGCCCTGCTCGGCGCAAACGGAGCCGGTAAATCAACCACTCTCAAGGCCATATCCGGACTGCTTGAAGGAGAGGACGGCAAGGCCACATCAGGAACGATCCTTTACGAAGGATCGCCTGTAAATATCCAGAGCCCGGAAAAGATGGTCCGCAAAGGCATCTTTCAGGTCATGGAAGGCCGCCGCATTTTCGAAGACCTCAACGTGGAGGAAAACCTCCGCTGCGGAGCCTACACCCAGCCCGCCAAAAACTTTTCGGACAACCTCGACAAGGTCTACACATACTTTCCACGGCTCAAGGAACGCCGCAGCCAGCTTGCGGGCTACATGTCCGGCGGGGAACAGCAGATGCTGGCCATCGGCCGTGCAGTCATGGCCAACCCCAAACTGCTGCTGCTCGACGAGCCGTCCCTCGGCCTCGCACCGCTGCTGGTCGAGGAGATCTTCGACATTGTAAAGAAGATCAACAAGCAGGAAGGAGTAACCGTCCTGCTTGTGGAACAGAACGCCCGCATGGCCCTGTCGCTGGCCGACTACGGCTACATCATGGAAAACGGGCGTATCGTCATGGACGGCAAAGGGGAAGACCTGCTCCACAACCCGGACGTACAGGAATTCTACCTCGGACTGTCGCACGGCGGTGAAAAACGAAGCTATCGCGACGTGAAACACTACCGCCGCCGCAAACGCTGGCTTGGTTAATTCGTCTTGATTAATTTGATGCGCTGCGCGCTTTTAACAATTTGATTTGGCCTCCGGCGGCCAAAGAATCCTTTTGCAAAAGGGTTCTCTGGACTCTCCCAGAACCTTTTAATAAGGCTTCGCCTCCCCGTGAGGTAAGCCTGTTTTGAGAGCTGTAACAATCGGCGGCAACCGAACCTGACAACTCCCTGAAAACAGCATCACACCCCAAGCCGTGACGATAAACCAAGGGAATGATCAAATAAGTAATTACGAAAATTTTACAGCCCCGGCGGCAAAGCCATATTAAAAAGTTTTGAGGGGGTGGGGTCTGGGGAGGGGGAACTGTTCAAAAAAGTTCCCCCTCCCCAGCCGCCGGAGGCTCCAAAAAGGGAATGACAATGGACAGATCAAACGGACTTTACAATAATTTTGAGAAGGACACGCCTGAGGCCCGTGCCGAACGGCAATTCGGGAACATTCGTGCTGTAGTCGAAAAAGCAGCTGAATCTTCGGGCGAATTCAAATCCCGCATGGATGCAGCCGGACTGGCTGTATCCGACATTACAGACCTTGGGTCTTTCAGCAAAATTCCGGTCCTGCGCAAGAAAGAGCTTATTTCCATGCAGCAGGAAAAGGGTCTGGACTGGCTTCTTACGGCCGAACCGGGCCAGTTGAGCAGAATCTACCAGTCCCCGGGCCCAATCTATGACCCGGAAGGACGCGAAAAGGACTACTGGGGCTGGACCGAAGGGTTCTACGCCGCCGGATTCCGTCCCGGCGACCTTGTGCAGATGACCTTCAGCTACCACCTTACTCCGGCCGGACTGATGCTGGAACAGCCGCTCCGGGAAATCGGCTGCGCGGTAATCCCTGCCGGTCCGGGCAACACCCCGGTTCAGATGCAACTCATGACCAGCCTGCCTGTAACGGGATTTGTAGGCATGACCAGCTACCTGAAAGTCATTGCGGAGAAGGCACGTGAAGACGGGCTGGATCCGCGCAAGGATTTCAAGCTCGACGTAGCCTTTGTTGCTGCGGAAAGGCTTCCGGAATCCCTGCGTAACGAGGTTGAAGAAGCTTTCGGCATGAAGGTCCGTCAGGGCTACGGCACTGCCGATCTGGGCTGCATAGCTTACGAGTGCCTTGAACTGGGCGGCATGCATGTTTCCAGCCGCTGCCATGTGGAAATCTGCGACCCTAGGACCGGCGAACCGCTTCCAATGGGTGAAATCGGAGAAGTGGTGGTTACTCCCTATACCCTTTCCTACCCGCTGGTCAGATTCGCCACCGGGGACCTTTCCAGAATGGTGGACACCCCCTGCGCCTGTGGCCGCACCGCACCGAAACTGGCGGGTATTCTGGGACGTGCTGACGACACCGCCAAGGTGAAGGGACAGTTCGTGTACCCTTCACAGGTAGCTGAAGTTGTCAGGGACTTCCCGCAGATCACGCGCCATCAGGTGGTGATAAGCAATGAGGGCGGCAAGGACCTGCTGACCCTTAAGCTGGTCCTCGGCGGCCCGCTGGATCAGAAGGAATTCATCCCAGCCTTTCAGGGCAGGATCAAGCTCAGGCCTGCCATTGAAATCCTCGGCGGAGAAAATGACCTCAAAGAAGATGCTCCGCCCCTTGTGGATAAACGCACTTACGAGTAACTTCCGGTAAAAAGAACAACAACATTCTGCCGGACCGTCCGGCGAGCAGGCATCTCACTCCAGCCTGCCAGCAGTTCGGTCCGGTAATCCCGGAAGCCATAATCAATCAGGATGAACAAAACCGCATTCCCCAAAAATCCCGTACTCCTCGTTGACGATGAGGAAACATGGACCCGCTCCTTCTCCCTTGCCCTGAAATCCGCCGGAATAAACAATATTCTGTGCTGCAACGACAGCCGCGAAGTCGAATCGATCCTTGAAACCACTGAGGTAGAAGTCATCGCCGCGGACCTCGCCATGCCCCACGTAACAGGCGAAGACCTTATCCGGCTGGTGACCTCACGGTATGCAGACATCCCCATACTGGTCATCACCGGCATGAGCCAGGTGGAAACGGCAGTCCAGTGCGTAAAACTGGGGGCCTTCGATTTCTTCGTAAAAACGTACGACAAAAGCTCACTGGTCTCAGGCATCCGGCACGCCATCCAGATCCGGGAACTCAAGCGCGAGAACACCACCCTGCGCTCCCGCTTCTTTGATGACAGGCTGGAAGACCCTGAAACCTTTGCGAATATCGTTACATCCAATTCGGCCATGCGTTCGATCTTCAAGTATATCGAGGCCATTGCCGAATCGTCCCAGCCGGTACTCATCACCGGAGAATCCGGGGTCGGCAAGGAACTGATTGCCGGGGCCATCCACCGGGCCAGCGGCCGCAGCGGTGAATTCGTGCCGGTAAACGTGGCCGGGCTGGACGACAACATATTTGCGGATACCCTTTTCGGCCACAAGAAAGGAGCTTTCACCGGCGCGGACAAGGCCCGCCCGGGACTGGTGGTGAATGCAGCAGGGGGGACGCTTTTCCTTGATGAAATCGGAGACCTTGCCCATGCCTCCCAGCTCAAGCTCCTGCGGCTTGTACAGGAAAGGGAGTATATGGCCATCGGCTCCGACCTTACGCGCAAGACCGATGCCCGCATCATCGCAGCCACAAATATCAGCCCCGAAGACCTGAACAAAAACGTCAGATTCCGCAGCGACCTCTACTACAGGCTCAAGGCCCATCACGTGCACATTCCGCCGCTTCGGGACCGCAAGGAAGACCTGCTGCTGCTTGTGGATCATTTTCTCGCGCAGGCCTGCAGGAATGAAGGGCGCGGCAAGCCGGAAATTCCAACAGATCTGTTGCCGCTGCTCATGGGCTACAGCTTTCCCGGCAACATCAGGGAATTACAGTTCCTGATAATGGATGCGGTAAGCTGCACCGAAGGGAATATCCTGAATATCGAGCGGCTGAAGAATCATGTGGGAAAGATCGGCAGCTCCGGGTTGAAAAAAAGCTCAACACCGGTTGCAGGCAGTAATATAGCCTTCGGCCCGGTTCTGCCGACCCTGAAGGAAGCCTGCGAAGAGCTGACCCTTGAAGCCATGCGCCGCGCGGACAACAATCAGGCAGCGGCAGCACAGAGTCTTGGAATATCCCGTCAGGCACTCAATAAAAGACTCAACAAAATGAAAACGGACAATACCGACTAAACTGACTTGGCAATCATGAATCCAGACATCATCACACTGCAGGACCGCATAAATACCCTTGAAGAGCAGAACGCCCGCTTCCGCAATGAAATCCGGCAATTGCGGGCACTTATTGACGCCCCGCGCAACCTCATGCAGTTCTCCTTCAACCATGAATACCGCTACATCACATACAATCAGGCCCATTACGAATTCATAAAGCACAACTGGGGCGTAACCATCTATCCGGGCATGACCATTCTGGATATCTTTTCCGACGGACAGGAACGCGAATCGGCCCGCAATCATTTCGACCGGGTTCTCAAGGGAGAATCGTACATCCTCAAACGCGAGTACAAGCGTAGAAAAGGTGAAACCCGTTTTTACGAAAACACCTACGTTCCGGTCATTGAGAACGGGACCATAACAGCCGGAACAGTCACCGCCCACGACATCACCGAATGGAGCGAAAAGGAAGAGGAAGGCCGCAAGTACAGGGCAATATTCGACAAGGCGCTGGAGGGAATCTTCCGTTCAACCGCTCAGGGCCGCTTCATTGAAGCCAACCGGGAAATGGCCCGAATCCTCGGCTACGAGTCCCCTGCGGAACTCATGGACTCGATCACCGACATCAGCTCACAGCTGTATTGCGACCCTGTTGAGCGGGATACCGTCATGTCCATTCTGCGCGATCAGGAAATCGTCAAGGATTTCGAAACCCGTATGTTCCGCAAGGACGGAACGACCATCTGGGTGGAATTCAATGCCCGCTGCGAAAAGGATGAGGATGGACGCACCCTTTACGTGGAAGGCAAGCTGACCGACATTTCCGGCAGAAAGGAAAACGAACGTCGTCGCCAACAGATGATGCAGGCGGAAAAGATGGCCTCGCTCGGTGTTCTGGTGGCCGGAGTTGCCCATGAAATCAACAATCCCAACAGCTACCTGACCCTGAACCTGCCCACCCTGCTTGACGTCTGGACCGATGCACAGCAGATTCTGGACGAATACAGCGAGGAATACGGCGATTTCGTTCTCGGAGGACTGGAGTATTCGGAGCTCAGGGAGCAGTTCCCGTACCTTCTCAGTGAAATGATCGAGGGTGCCGGACGCATCAAGGACATCGTGGCCCAGTTGAAAGATTACTCCCGGCAGGACGGCGAAGACGAACGCGAATACGTGGAACTGAACAGCGTGGTGCGCGGAGCCCTGACCTTCGTCAGGCACAGGATAAAGAACTGTGCCCGTCACTTCGAGCTGGTGCTGCCCGAAAAAAGCCCGGTTGTAGAAGGCAATCCGCAACGATTGATACAAGTGCTGATGAATCTGGTGGTGAATAGTTGCGAAGCCCTGCCCGAAGAGGACAGCCAGCTCTCTGTAACGGTTCGGACTGCCAAAAACGGCGGCGACAAGGACTGCTATGCTCTCATCACAATCAAGGACAACGGCTGCGGCATCCCGGAAGAAAACCTCCGCCACATAGAAGATCCGTTCTTCACCACCAAGCGCGACAGCGGAGGAACCGGCCTGGGACTCTCCATATCCGCAAGCATCATGAAAAAACACAACGGCAGCCTGGAATTTTCCTCATCACCGGAAGGCGGGACAGTTGCCGTAATGAAACTGCCCCTTTATTCCTAATCGGATAATTCACCATTGGATGCCTCCGGAGGCATACAAGGACTACCTGTCCGTACTAAACACTACCCTCTTTTTTACGATACTGCTTGAATCCGCAAAGGATGACTCCGGCCAGTACGGCGGTGATGGGTGCTACAAGCACTAGTCCTACACTGCCGACTAGGGTACGGAAAATTTCCGCCGCTACCAGTTTGAAGTTTAGCATCCGGGTAAACGTGGTTCCTTTGGTTACAAAGAGCATGAGCATGGTCAGGTAGCCACCCGAATAGGCCAGCAGCAGTGTTGTGGTCATTGTCCCTGTAACCATGCGCCCTACGTTGAATCCGGAACGAATCAGTTCATTTCTTGTGATGTCCGGCTTCTTGCTCATGACTTCATTCATGGAGGCGGCCACATCCATGGCAATATCCATGGCGGCACCGGAGGCCCCCAGAATTACCGATGCATAAAATATATCCAGCAGATCAAGGGTATAATGCCCGGAAAAGACAAGCATGGTGGCAAACGGCGCAGTCATGCCGGCCAGCTTGAGCTTTTCCCCAAAGAAGAGCGTCAGCGTAAGGGCAAGAAACAGCCCACAGAGTGTTCCGAGAGTGGCAATGACCGTCACCCGGGAAAACCCGGCTACGGAAGTGATGATCACCACGGTCAGCAAAGACAGGGTAATGACGGTCAGCATGATCGGACTGCTCCCGGACAACAGGCCGGGAATGAAAAATTTCCAGATGATGTAAAAACTGGTAACAAAGCTGAACAAGGCCTTGAGACCGATAGACCGGGCATAAATCAGCAGGATAACGACGAATATACCGAACAGTGCCAGTTCCCAACCCTGCCGGTAATGGTTTACAGCTCGGGCGTTTACGGCCTTGCCGTCCTCAATCTTTACAGCCATCAGCGCAGTGTCACCGGGATAGTAGATTTCGTCCATTTCCGGCTGGCCTGTAAGCTGGTTGGTAGCCCGTACATTCTGCCCCTTAACCTCGCCTTCCATGAGCAGCACATCCACGTGCTGGGTTCCGATGCGGGCTGTACCCATTTCAAGAATCGAGGAGTTGTCCACATCTGTTACGACTGCCCGCAATTCCTTTATGGCCTGGTCATAATTTCTACTTGCCTGCTCATGCTGAAAAAGCCAGATGACAGCGGCAATCAGCAGAATAAAGATCAACGGGGAGATTAACCGTTTCATAACGACCTCATAAAATACAGTAAAAGGTCCCCGCCGAAGCGAGGACCCTGCTTAATCTTATCCGAAAGGACTGTCCCGCGCATGCGCAGGCAGTCTGTTCTCCTACTGGTTGTAAGGAATCTTCGAGTACTTTTCCTGAGGACCGAAAGTCTTACCAAGAAGAGCCTTGGAATCGGTCTTCTTGCTGTCGGAAAGCTTCACGTTCATGAGTGCAGCCATACGGGTGGGAATATCGGTGTTATCGATGAACCCGGTAAACTGGTCAGCACCCTTTCCGATTGCGGAAGCAGGAATGAAGGTACCGGTGTGAACAAAGGAAGTCCAGAAGATACGTGCTCTCTGGGAGATCAGGTCGGTAACGGCAACCATAGTCGGAGTGTAAGAATAACCGTAACGGACTTTCTTTTCCATGGACAGATCCTGGTTCTTGTCCTGAACGATCATGGCATCCATCAGGATCTTGTCTTCACCGGGAGTGCGGTCGGTAAGGGCCCAGTTTTCTTCAACGTACTTGATGAAAGCAGCGTGACGTTTTTCAACATCCTTTTCCTTTTCAGCAAGCTTGTTGTAGTAGCGGTCAAGGTTGTCTTCAGCAGAAACCTTAACGTTTTCAAGTGCCTTGAGGTTCAGGAAGTAACCTTTGGAGTCCATGGAGATACCCAGAGCAACACCACCGGTTTCGTGGTCGGCAGCAGTAACAATCAGGGTTTCTTCAGGATGTTTCTTGTAGAACTCGTAAGCGGCCTTAACAGCATCGTCCATTGCGATGGTGTCCATGATTACAGACATGGGATCGTGAGCGTGAGCAGCGTGGTCGATACGTCCGCCTTCAACCATGAGGAAGAAAGGCTTGTCCTGTGCGTCGAGGGAAGCAATAGCCTTTTCGGTCAGTTCAACCAGAGAAGGAAGCTTATTTTCCTTCATGGTGCTGTGCAGACGCTCAACTTCGTAAGGAAGGTGGCTGCTGGTCAGAGCTGCGAAAACCTTGTCGCCTTTTTTGGGAGTATAGGCACGGAAAGCATCACGGGTGGAATCGCCAACGAAAGTCTTGTAGCCTTTATCAGTAAACATTTTAACAACGTCTACATCGTCTTTGCGTTTGGACTTCAGGCCCATCTTGTTGTCTTTAGCAACAAAGTGACGGTAACCGCCGCCTGCAAAGAAATCGAAACCGGAGTTTGCCTGGTCGATTGCCATTTCGTTCTCAGCATCACGATCAGGATTATGTGCGGAGAAGGAAGCGGGAGTAGCGTGAGTCAGGCGGGTGGTGGTAACGATACCTACAGCGTAGCCGTTTTCCTTCGCTGCTTCGGCGATGGTCTTGATGTTGGATCCGTCAGGAAGCTTTGCAATATAACCGTTGGTGGTCTTGAATCCGCAGGAAAGAGCGGTTCCGCCGGCAGCGGAGTCGGTTACCAGAGTGTTGTCGGAATAGGTGGTAACAAGGGCAGAGCCGGGGAAAGTGTTCATCACCAGCTTTGCATCAGGGTTGCCTGTTTCCATTTTGTAGAACAGTTCAGCAGCCATGCGCTGTGTGGGGCCGAGGCCGTCACCGATGAAGTAAATCACATACTTGGGTGCTGCCGCAAAAGCGGAGACAGCAAGCAGGCTGATACATACAGCCAGCACAGCAGGACGAAGAATCCTCTTAAACATACATACTCCAAACCATAGTTAAGGTTTTGCCCCGTGCAGATAGTTCGGCAACACGGAGCATTCACGCTTACCCCTTTTTCGTCTCCACACACAAACGAAAAACGAAAATAAAGGGTTCGCAAAACAACACGCGTGAATGAGTAGCAATGAAATCTGGCCGAACCGGATTCTCACCTATCACCGATTCACAGCCACCCCGGAAAAATCATCACACTCCTACCCATTACTGACTTTTTCAATGAATAAAAAAGTTGAAGCCACCCTAAATTGATTAAAAATAAAGTCAATGGGGTATTTATATTGATTCGAGAACGTACAGATTGTAACATAATCGTAACATTCCGAAATGTATTTATTATTGAAAACGAAAATGCATATTCAAAAAATGTAATTTATTTTACATATCACCAAAGTGAACAAAAAGTCTTAATAAATGACATTTATTAATTTATTGTGGATAATTATAAATAACGCAAAATTTATATGACTCAAAATTACCATTTAAGCATAATTTTATACATTATGCGCTTCAACAAAATAATTCTTTTCCGAACACGATTCGTCCATTTGTCCAAATTATCGGATCTCATTCCTCTCGATTTCTGGTCACAGGATCGAAACATTGCGCCTTGGACTTCCACCCCAAATGCCGACAGGAATTAATTTCCGACATTCACGGGCGTTTGCAAAAATACCACACATGATTGCTCAAATATCGATTATTTTTCCTGCTTTACCGGGCTGTAGACCAGTGCGATTCAAAATAACCTCCTGAATTAATGGCACTAGAAATTCATGGCCTGTTTCTTGAAAAAAGACTGGGCAGATAGATGCTCCCAAATCATTTCCACGATTATAAAAGGGGAAGGTGGACCATGTGGAAATCTATAATCATCATATCCAGCCTGCTGGCTGCACTAGGAACATCAACCGCCTACGCCGCCGGACTGGAGGCTGGGCAATACAAAGACAAGCTGGACCGTACTGACCGCAACATGGAATTTTATGACAGGACGACCTTCGACAACATGATGAACAGCCTCAACATCAATGAAGACATGAAGGCCGGAATCATATTCGGAATGGAAAGAGAAAAAATCAAGTCGTACGAAGGTCCGCAGGACAATTCAAAAGGAATGGGAATAGGAATAGGTTTCGGATTCAGTTTTTAATGCGTGCAACAGTACCGCCGGAGTCCTTGAACAGCCTGGACCTGTTTATTATCCTCCAAAAAACCGCTTCGGCTGTTGAATTCTGCCCGCCGCCATAGGCCTGCCCGTTCGTCAGCAGCACGAAGTAATGCCCCCGATACCGGAAGGCCAGTGAAGTATAAATCCCTGCAAAATTACCGTTATGCCCGATGGCATAATATTTATTCATTATCCCCAGCCCATAAGAAACGCCGTAATGCAGCGCAGGCCTGAAATCCATCTGTTCGGCATGCAGCTCCGGACTTATCCCGTACCCGTTGAGATATGCGACAATCCAGACCATCAGATCATTCGCATTTGACACTCCGTTCCCTGAACACCATGCCCAAGAAGGATTAATCCGAAAGCTCAAATCGGCGATCTCTCTGGAATCGGGATTATAGTCATAACCGCGGACAAAGGGCGGCTTAAGCTCGACATCGGAGGTCGGGAAGTAGGTTGATTTCAAATTCAGGGGCTTAAGAATCCGCCTGTGTACCTGATTTTCAAAAGTATCTCTGGTAAGCTTTTCAATAATCATCCCGAGAATAATATAATTGGTGTTGCTGTACTCAAAAAATTTGCCGGACTCCCCTCCCCCGGTATTCCGATACTCCAGCAGCTTTACAGGCGACCACAACTTCCACGGCTTCGACCTGAACTCATCAAGAAACAGTTTATTTTCAGAAAAATTGCCTACATTGCTGCGCATCTGCAACAGATGACGCACTGTCACCGGATCATTCCTGCCTACAATGTCAGGCAGAATCTCATGAACACGGGTATCAAGGTCCATTTTTCCTTCATCCACAAGCATGAGCACCACCGACGCAACGAAGGTCTTTGTGATGCTCCCTATGCGGAACCGATGTCTGGCGGACACAGGCCTTTCGCTCCCGATCATCCTTACCCCGGCGGAAACCGTCCATTCTTCACCTTCCGGACTCCGGATGAGCATCACTGCACCTGGAATTTTCAGGTCCTGTACCGCTTCCCTGAAAACCCTTTCCACGTCCTGACGCACACCGGTACCAGCCAGAACCGGCACACAGGCACACAAAAGATAAATGAGAATACATGAAAAACAGGATACTTTTTTTGGCAATGCATACCGCCGGACAGCTTGTCAGTTAACTCTACCACCTCTGTGAACTTACTAGCATATTTATGTCCGCTTTAAAACATACCACCATAAAAAAAGGGTGTCCCGACACGGGACACCCTCTTGATATTCACTTACAGCAACCCCTGCTAATGGGGCTGGCTCTGGTATTCTTCCTTGATCAGATTCAAGGCAATGGGAGTAACGTTGTTCTTTCCTCTGAAAAGCTCCTCGGCAGTCAGACTGTCCAATGCAGAGCTGAGGACTTCATCCATATTCTCAACCGGGATGATCTCAAGATCCTTGAGGATAGCTTCCGGCACTTCCTTGAGGTCCTTCTTGTTATCAATGGGAATGAGAACAGTCCTGGACTGCCCCCTGTGCGCAGCAAGCAGCTTTTCCCTAAGTCCGCCGATAGGCAGAACCCTGCCGCGCAGAGTTATTTCCCCGGTCATGGCCAGATCATGGCGAACCGGAACGTTGAGGAAAGCGGAGGCAATTGCGGTACACAGGGTAATACCGGCCGAAGGTCCGTCCTTGGGGGTTGCTCCTTCGGGAACATGCACATGTATATCGATCTTCTCATGAAAATCTGACTTCAGCCCGAAAAGGTCCGAACGGGAACGGATGTAGGACAATGCGGCCTGAGCCGACTCCTGCATGACCTCTCCAAGTTTGCCGGTGATGACAACCTTGCCCTTTCCCGGCATGAGGACAACCTCGACCATGAGCATGTCGCCGCCGACCTGAGTGTATGCAAGTCCGGTTGCAACACCTACCAGCGATTTTTCTTCACTGGAACCGAAGCGGAACTTGTGGACGCCCAGAATGGTGGAAAGATTGTCACTGTCCACATCAAGTTTCATATCACGGTTGCCGGATTCAACGATCTGCATCGCCGTCTTTCTGCATACACGTGCAAGTTCACGCTCAAGGTTACGTACTCCGGCCTCACGGGTGTAGGTGCGGATAATGTCTTCAAGAGCTTTGTCGCTGACCGAAAGATTATCTTCTTTCAGGCCATGCTCCTTGATCTGCTTGGGAAGCAGGAAATCCTTGGCAATGTTCATTTTCTCAGTTTCAAGATAACCGGGAAGCCTGATGATCTCCATGCGGTCCTGCAAAGGAAGCGGGATGGAGTGCAGATCGTTGGCCGTGGTTATGAAGAAAACCTTGGACAGATCATAATCCAGATCAAGATAATGATCGCTGAAAGAGCTGTTCTGTTCCGGATCGAGGACTTCAAGAAGCGCTGCAGAAGGGTCTCCCCGGAAATCAGTGCTCATCTTGTCAACTTCGTCAAGACAGATAACCGGGTTGCTGAACTCACACCGTCTCAGCGACTGAATGATTTTACCCGGAAGAGCCCCGACGTAGGTACGCCTGTGTCCGCGAATCTCGGCTTCGTCACGAACTCCGCCAAGGGAAAGGCGGACAAATTCACGCCCCATGGCCCTGGCAATGGAACGGGCGATGGAGGTCTTACCGACACCGGGAGGGCCGGCAAAACAGAGAATGGGCCCTTTTATGGTATCAACCAGAGACTGTACGGCCATGTACTCAAGGATGCGTTCCTTGGGTTTTTCAAGCCCGAAATGGTCTTCATCGAGAATCTTGCGGGCTTCGGCAATATCAAGCTTGGTCTTCTTGTACTTGTTCCACGGCAGCTCCATGATCCAGTCCACATAGTTGCGGACAACTGTATACTCTGCCGAGGAAGGAGACATCTGGCGAAGTTTCTTGATTTCCTTGCGCACACGTTCGCGAGACTCGTCAGCCATATCCTTGGCATCGAGCTTCTCTTCAAGCTCATGCGCCTCGGCCTGCGGATCATCTTCACGGCCCATTTCCTTGTTGATGGCCTTGAGCTGTTCGTTAAGATAATACTCGCGCTGGTTTTTCTCCATCTGCCCTTTTACGCGGTTCTTTACCCGCTTCTCAATGGACACGATTTCAATTTCACCCAGCAGCAGCTCAAAAACAGCCTCAAGCCGAGCAAGGGGATCGACCATTTCAAGAATCGACTGTTTCCTTGCAAAATCGACCTTCAGGTGCGGCATGATTGAGTCTGCGAGCTTTCCGGGAACCCTTATGGTAGAGATAGCCAGAACGGTTTCAGGCGCAATCTTCTTGTTGACCTTTCCGAAGTTCTCAAGTGCCTCATGAACAGAACGCACCAGAGCTTCAGAAGCGTGTTCTTCTGCGGGCAGGTCATCAACCCTCTCGATATTCACGAGGGGGAAATCGTCCTTGAAAGTGATTCCGTCAACATCAGGATCCCAACTGGCCCGGTGCAGTCCTTCGAAAAGAACCTTTATAGTACCGTCGGGAAGCCTGAGCATCTGAAGGATCTTACTTACCGTACCTATGCGGTAAAGATCCTGCGGCGTAGGTTTTTCCTTTTCAGGAAATTCCTGAGTAACCAGAAAAATCTTCTTGTCATACTCGGCAAGAGCTTCCTCAATAGCCTTTATAGAGGATTCACGGCCCACGAACAAAGGAACAATGGACCGGGGAAACATTACTACTTCCCTCAAGGACATCATCGGAAGAATATTAAGTTCAGCGGATGAGCCACCTTCAAAATCTGTGGACGACATTTATCCTCCTGCTTTCTACCCGGATACGGCTTACAAACTACATTGCTTGAGTGTAAACAACTCTCAGAGACGATTCATTATAAATGTATATCAAACAAGAACAAAACAATTATTTTTTACAAAACAACATCCCGCCTCCAGTCACAGAAGCACGGGACAAAACTACAGACTAATGAAATAATACCTGCCCATGATTTGTCAAACTTCCGGCAGCATTATTTGCAATAAAGATGGCTTACAGCTAAACAAGGCGGGCCTGGCAGCAAGAAATCATTAACCAGAGATCGGCGGATTGCTGCAGATAATTAGAGTGGGAGCGGGGAATAAATGCTTTCGCTCGCGGATCACAGACCTGTCTACTTACCGGAAGGCAGGGTTATGACGAATCTTGTCCACTTACCGGGAACCGAAAAAACTTCCATGTTTCCCTTATGCAGATCGGTGATAATAAAATAGGAAACGGCAAGTCCGAGGCCGGTACCCTCTCCAACCTGCTTGGTAGTGTAGAAAGGTTCAAAAATCCTCTTCTGGACGTCAAGAGCAATTCCACAGCCATTATCCTCGATCTCAACCCGAACAGAATCCTCGCTGCCAAGAACCCGCAGGGTAAAGCGGGGCTTCTCACCTTCGTATTCTTTGGAATTCATGGACTGAGCGCCGTTCTTCAGCAGGTTCAGAAACACCTGCTGTATCTCACCACGCTCACAATAAACCGGTGGAGTATCGCCATATTCGCGGACAATATCGATTCTTTTGAAATCATATTTGGTTGCCAGATCATAATCACTGGCAGCCAGATCAACAACTTCATCAAGAAGCAATGTCAGATCATGCCTGCTGAAATTATCTTCACTTTTGCGGCTGAAGCTCAACATATTGCTGACAATGCGGGCAGCCCGCAAAGCCGCTGAACTTATTCCGTCTATGATCTTCGGAATATCCCTGTCCTGCAGATATGCATGAACATCTGCAATATTCAGGTTGTTGTCTGTAGCCACCTTGGCGTTCATCGGCAGCTGTCCGAGAGTTCTGCGCTGAATATTCTGTGCACCCTGCAAAATAGCCCCAAGCGGATTGTTGATCTCATGAGCCATTCCGGCGGCAAGACCTCCGATCGAAAGCATCTTCTCATTCTGTATGACCATATCCTCAAGGCGCACCCGCTCGGTAACGTCTTCAAGGATAACCACAACCCCTTCCCCGCCATCATATGCTAGCGGATAGATGGTTATATCGTCATACCTTACAGTTCCGCCATCACGCCTTGAAACCCTGGAATCGCTGAAAATCTTTCGCTGCTCCAAAGAAGCCCAGATCCGTTCCATCTGAGGAGCAAGCCTGGGAAAGACCTCTTCAAGAGGCCGGCCGACAGCCTGCTCTGCAGCAATAGCGACATCCTCTTCAGCCCGGCAGTTCCATTGGGACACCCTTCCCTGCTCATCAAGTCCTATAAGCACAAACGGCATGGAATCAATAATACTGCGCAGATAATTACGCAGCCTGCGGATTTCACCTTCAGATTTCTTGCGCTCGGTAATGTCCGTGTGGGTCCCGATCATACGCAGGGCACGCCCTCGATAATCGCGTTCCACGGCATTGCCGCGTCCGAGAATCCACCTCCATTCTCCGCTTTTGGCCTGCATCCTGAACTCGACTTCGAAATTGGCACTTTTGTTCTCTATACAGTCAGAGTTGGCCCGGAAGGCCCCTTCACGGTCTTCTTCGTGTATAAGGTCGAGCCACGAATCGACATGGGCCGGAACCTCGTCCACAGCATACCCAAGCATGGCCTTGTACCCCGGGCTGTAATAGACTTCATCTGTCCTTATATCCCAATCCCAGATTCCATCCTTGTTGGCATCCATCGCCAGGGAAAAACGCGCTTCACTCTTTCGAAGCTGTTCTTCGCTTCTGCGCAGACGCACAAGATAAAAAAGCAGAACAGCTGAAAACACCACCAGAGCAATAACTATCACCAAAAAGGCTACAATTTCAGCTTTATAAATTTTAAAAATAGACTTTTCAGCATTTAGCAGCACACTGTCTTCAGGTAGCATGGAGTTTGTAATTCCATACTTTTTGAGCTGATTAGCGTCGAAAATATAGCGGTTTGCTTCCCCGCCATCTATTACCTTGAGCTGCTTGATCGGAGTTCCATGCAATATATCCATGGCCATTTTCCCGGCCAGCTGCCCCTGTGCATAGTGAGAAATAACCTTTCCACCCAGCACACCTGAACCTAGTCCATGCTCATAAGGATGAATGATCGGCCCCCGTGAGTACTTGCGGATAAAAGCAAGAGACTCCTCAAAAGACATGGAGACACCTTCAGCATCCCTGTAGGCGGAAAGCAGAAGAACGACATATTCAGAAGACTCCGCAGACAACCTGTTCTTCAGGTCATCCCAGCTGAGATGAAGAAGGGACAATGTTTTAAAATCAAGATCGGGAAAAGAAGCTGCCGCATCCTTGAAATGGTCAAAATCAGCCTCTCCGGAAGGAGTGGAGTCGGCAATTACAAAAATTTTTTTGATATCAGGAAACAGTTTCGGGATCAGGTAGATATTATCGGCAATGGAAGCGGACTCAATGACGCCTGTATAACTGTCATTACTATCCAGCAGCCTTGCCAGATCCTGATTATTCACTCCGCAGAACACCACCGGAGTATCCGGAAAAAGCACCCGACGATTTTGAAGTGCAAAACTCAATGCATTGTCATCAGAAGTAATTATTACATCGTACGGTGGAACTGATTGGAGCTTATACTCCAGAAGATTTTGAAATTTGGAGAGGTTCTCTGGTGAATAAAATCGCTTGCTGTCCATAAACTCAACATCCAACAGCACTCCCTCAGGGTCAAGCGCAGATTTGATTCCATCAATCTGCTTAAAAAACGTGGGAAAACCAGGATGGTAGGAACTAAGAAGCAGAACCCGGCTTTGAGCGCAAACAACTGAAGTGACCATTCCGATCACCAAAGTCACTACCATCAACACAATAGCACTAATCATTCGCATGATAAGAAAACTACCTCTCACCCAATCCGCCACATGCGTGCTTCCAAATTAATTATAAATAAAATAGCAACAAACAATCACATTGTCTTAAAACCTTACGGTATTGGCTAAAAAGTTCAAGTCCAGGAACAAAAAACACCGTACAGATATAACAGGAATAATCAATGAGAAATCACAAAAAAAGCCCCCGGTTGTGAAAACCGGGGGCAAAATACAACTTTTATAATATAAACAGCTAAGCGCTCTTTATCTCGTTGTGAAAGAAGAGAATGGGTTCAATACCGTTCTCAACAACGCTCTTGTTGATCACACACTCTTTGACGCCTGTCATGGAGGGCAGCTTGTACATGATGTCAAGCATGATTGATTCCAGAACATTTCTGAGGCCGCGTGCACCGGTCTTTCTCTTCACCGCTCTGGCTGCAATTGCCTTGAGAGCGTTGTCAGTGAAAGTCAGGCGGACGCCATCGAGATCAAACATTTTCTTGTACTGCTTGACCAGCGCGTTCTTCGGCTCCTTAAGGATGCGGATAAGATCCTGCTCGGTCAGCTCGGAAAGAGCAGTCTGGACAGGTATACGCCCTACGAACTCGGGAATGAGACCGAACTTTACCAGATCGGCCGGTTCGGCTTTGGCGAAGAGTTCGCTGATCCCCTTCTCGGTCTTGGTTTCAACCTTGGCTCCGAAACCGATACCGGCACCTGACATTCTCTGCTGAACGATGTTGTCGAGCCCTATGAAGGCTCCGCCGAGAATGAACAGAATGTTCGAGGTATCAAGCCGGATGAATTCCTGCTGCGGATGCTTACGGCCACCCTTGGGCGGAATGTTCGCCTCGGTACCTTCAATGATCTTCAGCAGGGCCTGCTGCACGCCTTCACCGGAAACGTCACGGGTAATGGACGGGCTGTCACCCTTGCGGGAAATCTTATCGATTTCGTCAATGTAGATGATGCCCCTTGAAGCCGCCTCAATATCGTAGTCGGCATTCTGCAGCAGCTGTACGAGGATGTTTTCAACGTCCTCGCCCACGTAACCGGCTTCGGTCAGAGTGGTCGCGTCGGCAATGGCGAAAGGCACCTTGAGCACGCGGGCCAGAGTCTGGGCCAGCAGTGTCTTACCTGATCCGGTAGGCCCGATGAGCAGGATGTTGCTCTTGTCGATCTCGACATCATCGGCGGAACTGGACTGTGCATAAAACACGCGCTTGTAGTGGTTGTGTACCGCTACAGCAAGTATCTTCTTGGGATGATCCTGCCCGATAACATATTCATCGAGCAGAGCCTTTATTTCCTGCGGAGACAGGAGCTTGCCGGCATCAAATTCCTCGCCGACCGCTTCCTGAGCCATGATGTCGTTACAAAGCTGCACGCATTCGTCGCAGATATAGACATCCGGCCCGGCAATAAGCCTCTGAACCTCATCCTGAGATTTGGAACAGAAGGAGCAATGAAGGTCCTGTCCTGAACCTTTTCTGACATTACTCATCAGGAATTAACCTTCCTTGGATTCAATTTTACCACGAGATTCAATGATCTTGTCTATCAGTCCGTACTCAAGGGCTTCCTGAGCAGACATAAAGTAATCACGGTCTGTATCCTTTTCAATCACCTCAAGGGACTTACCGGTATTTTCGGCCATAATAATATTGAGGGACTTTCTGAGTCGCAGGATTTCCCGTGCCTGAATATCAATATCGGTAGCCTGTCCCTGTGCACCGCCGAGAGGCTGGTGAATCAGGATACGGCTGTGGGGCAGGGAGTAGCGATGCCCCTTTTCACCTGCGCTGAGCAGGAAAGCTCCCATACTTGCGGCCTGACCCATGCACAGGGTTGCCACAGGAGCTGAAATGTATCTCATGGTGTCGTAAATGGCCAGCCCGGCAGTTACAACCCCGCCGGGGGAGTTGATATACATGTAGATTTCCTTTTCCGGGTCTTCTGACTCGAGGAAAAGGAGCTGCGCACAAATCACGCTGGCGACGTGATCGTTAACTTCACCGCTGAGAAGTATGATCCTGTCCTTGAGCAGACGGGAATAAATATCGTAGGCGCGTTCGGTACGGCCAGTGGTTTCAATTACGATAGGTATGGTTCCAGACATCAATCTCTCCCGATGAGAACATTATTAGGATAAAGAGGCTACTGATTTAATTGAATAAAAACTACCTGACCTTCAAAAGGACAATTTTCAATGACACATCCTAAACATTTGAAGGCGCAAGGACAAGTATAAATCAGGCACAGGCGTTCAATTCACAATAAGCCCGCTCAGGCACTGCCCTGCCGAGATTTACGGCAAAGCCAAAATCAAAAGAAAGGCGGCACAGTCTTTAACAAACCGTGCCGCCGGAATCTGTCTAGAGACTGATAAAACTACTGCTCGTCCTTTTTGACAGGATCGATCTCAGTTACATCAGCGTTTTCATAGATGAATTCAGCGGCCTTGTCGGCAAGCAGTCTGTCTTTAAGGGGCACAATGAGGTTGTGCTCTTCGTAGTAAGACTTAACAGAGCTGAAATCCTGACGGGTCTGCTGGGCGATCTGGTAAAGAGCGCGTTCAACTTCCTGAGGCTCAACAGAGATTTCCTCGCGTTTTGCAACGGTCAGCAAAAAGATTTCAGTGCGAACGGACTCTTCAGCCATGGGACGCTGTTCTTCACGCAGTTCGTCGATGCTCTTGCCGAGGGATTCGAAGCTTCTGCCGGAACGTTCGGTACGGGAAATAACATCCTGAACCATACGGTCAAGGCGGTCATTCAGAAGAGAAGGAGGAAGCGGGAAGTCCAGATCCTTCACGATGTCCTTGATGAGCTTGGTCTGAGCAGCGCTCTTGCAGAGCTGCTTGCGGTTTGCAGTGTAGGACTGCTTGATAACTTCGCGCATCTTCTCAACGGATTCGAAACCGCCGGCTTTCTTGACGATATCGTCAGTAAGTTCGGGCATTTTGCGTTCTTTGACAGCGTGGACGGTAACCTTCATGGTTGCGGTCTTGCCTGCAAGATCGGTGTTGATGAAATCTTCAGGGAAGGTGATGTCGGTGGAACCGGATTCGCCAGCCTTGAGGGTCTTAACGAAATCTTCGAATTCCTTCAGGGAATGACCTTCACCGATGGGCAGGTCAAAGTTGTCTGCCTGAATACCGGGAACGGGTTCGCCGTCAACTTCAGCGGAGAAGGTTACGGAAGCAAGCTCGCCGTCTTTTGCCGGACGATCGTCTTCGATGGGAGCGATCTTTGCCATGGACTGCAGAAGTCTGGTTTCAACTTCTTCCAGTTCCTTGTCGGCAACTTCAGCACGCTCTTCTTCAACAGTCAGTCCGAGGTAAACGGGAGTTTCATACTCGGGTACAACTTCGAACTTGATTACGTAGCTGAAGTCTTCACCGCGAACGAGTTCTTTGGCGTCCACATCAATTTTGGAAACAGGTACGAAGGACTGCTCGTTGAAAATTTCGTTGATCTGGTAGTTGATGAGATCGGTGGTAGCTTCGCTGATGATCTGCTTTTTGTACTTGGACTGCACAACAGATGCAGGAACTTTACCCTTTCTAAAACCCTTCATGGGGGTCTGAACCTTATAGAGAGCTACGGTCGCATCCAGAGCAGCGCCTACTTCTTCGGCGGGTACGGAAACTTTGATTTCTCTTTCTACCGGTGAAATTTCTACAATATTAAAATCCATTTTGAGGCATCCTCCTAAAATATATCTGCCGTGCCCGAAACGGGGGACAGTTGGGTACTTTGGCATGTGCTCGGCGGAAAGTGAAGTCTTTCACATTTCCCTTACAAAAGAACTGGGATTATTTAGGCAGTTTCCCCATAAAGTCAACCCCTGTTGGGGATTCCACCACAAATAATGTAAATAAACATCGTTTACCCGAAAATATAACCTGCCCCGTCTCAACCGGCTGGGCAAATAATTAAGGCGGACCTTCAGGAAGGCCCGCCTTAAATAAGGAGGAGAAGCATACAATAATATAAGCCTGATTTATGCAGCCGTCTGCTGCTTAAGGCCATCAATTTTGGATGAAATTCGCCTGATGAGATTAGCCTGTCCATCATGACCGGGGTCGAGAAAGCCCACTGCTGTGGAATATGCCTCAAGAGCATCCTGAACCTTCCCGCTCATCTGGTAGACCACGCCGAGATTGTTATACATGGTCGCCCTGTGTATTTTTTTGGACTTGCACTTCGCCAAGGCTATTGCTGTCCTGAGATTGTTTTCTGCTGTAAAGAAATCTCCCTTGTTGCATGCCTCCATGCCTTCCCTGCTGAGCTGCCATACCTGGCTGAATCCGCACATAATACTCTCCCTTCTGCTATATTTAATTTTCCTGATGACTTTTTTCATGCGTTGTTGATTTAAAGATATTGAAAACCATTCTCGTTGTCAAATGTATTTGAAAATAAATTATGCAACTATTGCCGATGAAAAAGACTCCCCTGCTCCAAAACCTGCCATCCGTTGAAATATTGAGCAAAAAAATCCCTGATCGGCGAACCGAACCGGGATTTATACAGCATCAGGAAACTATCAGCCGGCCTTCTCTGCCAGAGGCAGCTCAGACTCGTGGGGACCAAAAATCTTCGAAGTGAACCTTACATACCATGCTGCCGACTGTACCTGAATAATATAAGCCATGGCTATCACCAAGGCCGCGTCGGAACCCTGCGGCCCGAAGGCATTCAGTGCAATTGCAAGTGCGATGGAAAGGTTGCGCATCACGGAACCATAGACAAGGGCAATCCCGTCTCCGCGAGACAGAAGGCTCCGACCTACCAGTGTACTGAGCGCAAAGTTGAATGCGTAAAGGATTATCAGCGGCACAAGTATGCTGATCAGAACTTCCGGGGCGGACGCAATGGTTCTGGCCTTGAGGGCAAGAGCCACAAAGACTATCCCAAGCACACCGACAGTTGAGAGAGGGGGAAACTTGGGTCCAACCACCTTCTGGAAGTCCTCCTGACCATACCTCTGCACCAGATAACGCTGGGTCATGTAGCCTAGAGTCATGGGCAGGAAAACAACAAAGAAAATCTGCTTCATGACGGCGACAAGACTCATTTCAATTGTCGCACCCATAAGTGCCTTGACAAAAAACGGGGTCAGCAGGGAACCGCAGACAAGCCCGATAACGGTCATTTTCACTGCAGCCGACATATTACCCTTGGCAAAACCGGTCCATGAAATGGTCATGCCGCTCGTGGGAACCAGCCCTGCAAGAAGGAGCCCCAGGGCCATGTACGGCCTGTCCGCAAAAAAGAACATACCGAAGCCGTATGCTACAAACGGAATCACTCCGAAGTTTATCAACTGGGCCAGTAACTGGGCTTTTACATCCCCGCCTTCAAAGACCTTTCGCACCTTCAGGGTCACCATCATTGGGTAAACCATGAGGAAGGTAAAAGGTATGATCAGATTTTTCAGCCACCCAGCTTCAACAAGCAAACCATAACTGAAGCCCGAAAGCATGGTCAGGGGGATGGCAAGAATCAGGTTTCTCGTAATACTCTGAAGAACTTTCCACATATCTAATCTCCTGTTTTACAGGTTGTTTTCATAGGCAGGATCATCACTCCATGGGTAAGCCATCTGGCTTCCAACGTGCGTCCGCACCCGGCACACACTATCCTGAAATTATCGTGAAGGGGTTTGTACGGAACCGACTGCTTGAATGAACAGTACGGACAATGTATCATCGCTGAATTCATGGTCTCCCTCCTCAATTCCTGAATATGGTTATATGCCTTTAACCCGCAGTACACATTGATCGAGATCAACAGGCCATATTTTTCGAGGTAAAAATGAATCAACAGGAAATAGAAATAGCGGTACGGGATTTCCCGGTCTTCGCCCGGCTCACCGACGATCAGATTTCGAGATTGGTTAAAAGCGCACTGGTCACCGAATTTCCCAGAAAATCCACCTTCTACAGTGAGGACAGCTCATCCACGGGACTTCACGTGCTCCTTTCAGGCAAGGTCAAACTTTTCAAGATTGCTGAGGACGGCAAGGAACAGACCATTTTCGTATTCGGCCCCGGTGAGCCCTTCTGCCTGTGTTCCGCGTTTTCAGATGGAGTGCTGCCTGCCAATCTAGGAGCCCTTGAGGACAGCAAGGTTCTCTTCATCAGGCCTGACGAATATGAGCGGCTGGTGCAGGAAGATCCGGGAATCCTGATAAGCATGATGCGGGTCATGTCCCGCAGACTCAAGGAGGCTATGGTGATGATTGATTCCCTGTCGCTGAAACAGGTTCCGTCGCGCATTGCGGCATATTTCATGAGCAGGGAAAAAGACGGCTTTCTTGAAATGGACATTTCCTACCGCGAACTATCGAAAATCATCGGGATAACACCGGAAGCGCTTTCGCGGGCCATGAAAAAAATGGCTGCGGGCGGACTGATTGAAGTAACAGGACCGGAAGTAAGAATTCTGGATCGGAATGCCCTGCTCAACTGCAGCGAAGGAATGTGCAATTTGAGCTGACTTTTTACGAACCTGATTAAGGAAGGAGGCCGACAGCAATTCTGTCCTATGCCCGAACCATCCGTTCATGCCATTTTCCCGCAAGAATCAATAACAAGGGAGATCACCATGAACATAATGGCTTTTCTGGCATACAGCATAGTCGTAACCTTCACCCCCGGCCCGTCGAATATCCTCATTTTTTCAACCGCACAGAATCACGGACCGCGCAAGGCACTGGAGTTCGTCGCGGGGGCGACCCTTGCCTTCGGAATACTTCTGTCCCTGTCAGCTGCGTTCAACAGCTACCTTTACAGGGTAATGCCTGAAATCAGCGGGATAATGGGGATAATCGGCGCCGTATACATGCTCTATCTTGCATGGAAGATTCTGCATATGGATGCCGGAAGTAAGACGGATAAGAGCGGCGGGTTCAAAACCGGATTCACCATGCAGTTCATCAACCCCAAGGTAGTGCTCTTCACGCTCACCGTGATAGCTAACTTCGTGGTCCCGGCCAGCTCCGATCCTCTGGACATAATGATCTTCGTGGCTATACTGACAGTTATCGGATGCTGTGCATACAGCTCCTGGGTAGTGCTGGGCTCACTTTTCCGCAGATTTCTCAGTCCCTACCAGCGTCAGGCCAACATCATTCTTTCACTTACCATGGTCTATTGTGCCTGGACCGTATCCGGAATCAACAGCATCATGCAGGGTTGAACCATGCGCGAATTCAATTACACCAAGCATGAGGACATGACCGTCCTCTCCGCAAGATTCGACGAGTTCGAATACAAGAAACATTCGCACGAGGAGTACGCAATCGGCGTAACCCTTACCGGAATACAGCAGTACCGCCTGAACGATGAACTCTGCAGATCAAAGTCAGGAGGCATAATGCTCTTCCATCCGGAGCAGATCCACGACGGATGTTCAGGGGACAAGACAGACCTTGAATACGTCATGGCCTATATCCCCAGAAAGCTGTTTGAAGAAGTTTCCGGAAAAAAGGATGTGGTCCGGTTCTCATCGCCCATTGTCTACGACCGCAAACTGGCATTGGACATTATAAACCTGACCCGCTCCATAGAATCCGGACACGGTGATCTTCTGACTGCGGAACTCATCATGAGCGTCATCAACAGGGCGGCAAATGCGGAAGAATCAATGCGCATGCCGCGCAATTACACTGCCGTACGCAGGGCAGTGGAGATGATGAACGACAATCTGGACACACCGCTGAAACTCGATGAAATATGTTCTGAAGTACAGCTGTCGAAATTCCATTTCATCCGCCAGTTCAAGGACATCAAGGGACTTTCGCCATACCAGTATTTCCTCAACCGCAGAACCGAGCACGCCAAAAGGCTGCTCGACGAGAATGATGACATCTACACGGTAATGCTCAAGTGCGGCTTCTACGACCTTTCGCACCTGAATAGGCAGTTCAAGTCAGTCTACGGCCTTACTGCCAATGCCTATTCGCATCTGGTAAGAAAAAGCCGCTGATCAGTCGTCGATGGAATCGTAACCTCCGTCATCCCCAAAATCCGAATCCGACTCACCGCCTGAATCTTCAACTTCCGAGTCTTCCGAATCATACATACTGGTCATGTAGTGCGCATGGGCCATCCCCATTCCCATCGCCATGTGATCGGAGCCTCCTCTGTACACCGCCCTCCTGCGCGCCGTGCGGTAAATCTTGCGCATCATCCACCAGATAAGCAGTCCGCAGAACAAGAGCAGCCCTCCCATGAAAAACATGGCCAGGGTATCATCAGCCTTGATATCCGGCTCCATGAACCCGGCAACAACCATCAGCAGACCGGGAACGGTAAACAGTGCCCCGAGTATAAACAGGATGAACACCCTTATCTTGACCCAGACACCCACAGATACAGACTTACCCATGGTTCCTCCGTTGTTGCGTTAACCTGATGCCGCCACAATTCGGTGTACCCCCCACCACCAGAAACACTCATACAGCCTGATAACTTCCGGCATGAGACCAAAGAGGGAATACAGGGTAATGGATAGCACAAATCCGGGCATAACAACATATAAATATATTTTCTGCAGTCTAGGCCTGTATCTCAAAAAAAGGCGCGGGCCGTCCTGCCCGATGCAGAACGGCCCGTCTTTGGAGGTTAGGAGGTTAACGCTTTGTTGTTTATGTTGAAAGTCTTTTAATCAGGGAATTGAGTTCTTCGCACATGCCGACAAGCCCGTTGCTGGCCTCATTGGCTTCCTGCATGCCTGCCGCAGTCTGGGTGGCAATGGTATTGATGTCGTCAACAGCCCGGTGGATTTCCTCACTGGTGGCGGACTGCTGTTCAGCCGCAGTGGCTATGGACTGAACCTGATCGGAGGTGCTGTTCACTATCTCCACAATGCGCTCCAGTGTCTTTCCGGAGCTCTGGGCGATGTCGGTGGAGGTTTCAACCGCCATGGTTGCCTGCTTTACCCCGTCAATAGACCGCTTTGCACCGGCCTGAATGGCCTTGATGGCAGATCCGACTTCGTCAGTGGCGGTCATGGTCTTTTCCGCAAGTTTCCTGACCTCGTCCGCGACAACGGCGAAACCGCGTCCGGCTTCACCTGCACGGGCAGCCTCAATTGCGGCGTTAAGGGCCAGAAGGTTGGTCTGGTCGGCAATATCCTGAATAACGGTAATTACACTTCCGACCGAAACGGTCTGCTGCCCGAGTTCATCCATGAAAGTCTCAAGGCTCTCGGCATGTCCGCGAACGGCTTCAATGGACTTGATCAGATTACGGACCTCTTCCTGTCCTTCATGCGCATTATCCTTGGCGGCAATGGCGTTATCCGCGGCACTCACGGCGTTGCGCGCAACTTCCATGGTTGTGCTGTTCATTTCTTCCATTGCCGTGGCGGTTTCGGTGGTCCTTTCGGACTGGAAGGCCGCACCCTTGGCAGCTTCCTCGATCTGGGAAGCAATAACCCCTGCTGAAGAGTTCACCTGCCCGGTGATGCCTACCAGCTCGGATGCAACCTGAGCCACCCTTCTGGCATTCTCCTCAATATCCCTCTGCTGCTGTTTGACCTCGGTAAGGTCGAAATAAATGGTAAGTGCACCGCAGAGCTTGTTATCAAGGTCATAGATAGGCTCAGCAGAGAACTGCAGTTCATGCAGACCGCCGTCCCCCTCGAATTTTGTCTCACCCTCAATCCTGATGCCTTCGTGGACAACACGGTCGGTTCTGGTCTTGCGGGAATTATCCCCGTAAATGTATCCGCCAATGGTCAGACCGTAGTAGTCTTCCGGCTTTCCCTTTTTTCCCGAAATCTGGAACAGCCTGCTACCGACAAAATCAACCCTTGCTTCACCGTCACAGGTCATGAAGGGATAAGCCTTTGCAATGGCGTTAAGCACTCCTTCGGCAAAACCGAGCCTGCGCTTGAGCATGTCCACAGTGTTGCACAGCTCCCCGTTCAGTCCGCAAAAAGCGGCATCAGCAGAATCAGGCCGCCCTGAATTGAAATCACCGGCAGCAACCCGTTTTAAAAACGCGACAACCTCGCCCTCCTGTCTGCTGATGCGCCCGGCTGCGATAAAAGAAAATACCCCGCTGATCAGCGCAAAAACAAAAAATCCGGCTGCAACTGCTGACAGCAGTGGACCGGAAGAAACAACAACCTGCCCTCCAGCAGCAGAATCGGACATGAGCTTTAGGACCAGATACAAAGCCGCAGCACCACCAGCGGCTGAAATGACCACACCAATGCTCAATAAAGACTTGATCTTCATCACACACCCCTCTGAACCGGCGGCATAAAGCAAACAATCCACAGGCTAGCTGCCGGCCATTAATTCATTCAAGCACTTATGAAAACACCACTCGAAAAAAATGATCGTTTCCGAAAATTATTTCGAATCAAAAGTATCCAAATGAACACTTCAGGTCAATACATTATGACATTTTTGTGGCAAGATTGTTGTATTTTGAACATTATTGTCCGGCAAATCCAAAGATTATAATCAGTTTCGCCCCCATCAACGGTATGCAGACAGTCATCACAGCCCAAAGAAAAAGGCCGCCCTGCTCTCGCAGAACGGCCTGAATCAAGCGGAAAAGAATATGTACTAAGTGACTATATGCTTACGGGAGAATCAACAGTTTCTCCGGCAGCGTTGCGTGCAGCGATATCGGCGCTGGCGGTGAACAGAACGTCAGTGGAGCTGTTCAGCGCGGTTTCAGCGGAATCCTGAATCACGCCGATGATGAAGCCGGCAGCAACAACTTCCATGGAGATCTCGTTGGATACACCGAAAAGGCTGCATGCAAGGGGGATCAGCAGCAGGGAACCGCCGGCAACACCGGAAGCACCGCATGCGGAAATGGAAGCGATAAGGCTGAGCAGCAGAGCAGTTGCAAGGTCAACCTGAATGCCCAGAGTATGGACAGCTGCAAGGGTCATAACGGTGATGGTGATTGCGGCACCGCCCATATTTACAGTCGCGCCGAGGGGAATGGACACAGAATAAGTATCTTCATGCAGGTTGAGGCGTTTGCAGAGGTCCATATTCACAGGAATGTTGGCTGCGGAACTGCGGGTAAAAAATGCAGTGATACCACTGACTTTCAGACAGGTGAACACCAGCGGATAGGGATTCTGACGGGTAACGAACCAGGAAATGGCCGGGTTTACCACGAATGCGATGATGCCCATGGAAGCAAGCAGTACCATGATCAAGTGGCTGTAGCCTGCAAGGGCAGAAAATCCGGTGGTTGCGATGGTCTGGGCTACGAGACCGAAAATACCGATGGGAGCAAAGCGGATTACCAGCTTAACGATGCCGGAAACGCCGTCAGCAATGTCGGAAAGCATGGTCTTGGTTGCTTCTCCGGTGTGCTGGAAAAAGAAGCCCAGAGCAATGGCCCATGCAAGAATGCCGATGAAGTTACCGGTGGAAAGTGCATTAACGGGGTTGTCCACGATCTTGAAGAGAAGAGTGTTAAGGACTTCACCGATTCCGTTGGGGGGAGCTACGCTGGTGTCAGTTGCAACCAGAGTCATTGTGGTGGGGAAAAGGAAGCTCATGCATACAGCAACCAGAGCAGCCATGAAGGTTCCCACCAGATAGAGGGTGATGATGGAGCGCATGTTGGTGTGAGCGCCCTTCTTCTGGTTGGCAATGGAGGAAGCAACGATCACGAAAACAAGGATCGGAGCGACCGCTTTAAGGGCCTTGACGAACAGGCTGCCGAAAATTCCGACAGAGTTTGCTGCGTCAGGAGAAAAAACAGCCAGGCAAACACCTGCAAGAATGCCAATCACGATCTGCAGTACCAGACTGCCTGAAGCGATCTTTTTAAATACTTCTGATATCTGATTCATAACCATTCCTGAAAGTTAAAGATTGAATAAATGAGCGCTTTTGCTCTTAAGCAATACATTACATTTTTGTCAACATTTTATTTCAATATTGCCATTTTCGAAGTATGAATCCTTTTTTTTTCGCGATCAGTATTTTTTAATTAATTCCAACGGATGGATTGCTACGTGATTGAACGCTCGTTCTGACGGAAATGCAGATTAATTAACACGCAATATCGCGCCCTGCATTTTAGCCTCAACTACCTGCATTCCAGAGTACAAACTTTATCAATGAGTTAATGTTCTAAAAACAGATTCCTGCCCAAGTGGGTATCGGCAAGACAAAGGTCTCATTCAGGCTGCACAAGGGAATTACCGTACCGGGGCAAAAATTCGTAAGGGCAATCCGCATCAAAGGTAAAAAACAGAACAGAAGATCTACGGAAGAAGTCATCTGTACATGACCGTTACCTAAGAAGTGGTGAAAGAATAGTCAGCGCCCTTTTTCTTCTTGAGGTAAGTATCCCCGATGCGAAGCTTTCTACCAAATGCCTTCAGCAACAGCGTGAAAGAGCAGGAAACCACACACTTAAGACACTGATACTACAGTATATTATTGACAGATAGGAATTAATCTAGTGCAAAAAAAGCCCCCGGAAATTGTTCCGGGGGCCTGAAATCCTTTTATTAAGGATTCGCCACTGCGCTGTTCACAATGTTTATCGTACAATCAAACTGCCACCTGCGCATTTCGTTATCAGTACATCAACCGTTGTGCCGCAGGAATGAATTTAGCCTTTCGCAGGCGGCATCAGCTTCCTTCCTGTTTTTGAAATCATGTACGATGCGACTTGTGTTATTTGAATAAACCGCCAGAATAAAAAAACTCTTCTCTGTATAGGAGTGCCTGATCATGGAAGAAAACGGGTTGTTCAAATGGTCTGAAGGATCCATGCTGATCCTGCTTTTCCGCAACTCGTCATGGGCTGAAACGCAGAACTCCTTGATGCAGTTTGCATTCTCTATCATGGCCGCCTCTTTATCCGAGTCCAGCTTCATCCAGAGAGCGTTAGCGGCCCAATCGAAACCGACCCGAAGCAAAGTCCTGCCCCACCGCCGGTTTAACATAAACCCTGCAACGGCCAACACCAGTGCAACTATAACAAACGCAATTCCAACCGAATCGCGCATTGCAAGCAGGCCGACAGCAAGCACAAAACACAGAATGCTGAAGGCGTAAATGCCCTTTGCAAACCCGCCGGTGTATTCAGACTTATAAACAGACAAAGTTACATGCGGCTGCTCTGACGAGGTGTTCACGTTGAAACGGCTGTGCTGATCCTTGTCCGTGGGAGACAGATCAAAGCGACGCACCGGCCTCATGCCCTGTATGCCGGGATAGTCGGTTCCCCATGCAAGCGACTTAGCCCCGGACCGCGAACCGGAACTGCCGGATTGAGCAGCAGCTTCCTCCGCTACCTGCTTCCTGTCGGTAACGCCTGAAACAAGATTGACCGCCTCTATGGGCGAAAGCTTTGCCTCGATATTTTCACAAACAATGTCCGTCCCATCGAGATAGAAAATGTAATCCTTGCCATCGGCAGCCACGTAAAGCCCCGGAGGACAGACATCATCTCCTTCAGGCATTACCGCTTCCATAAATTTCCTGAAGGAATCATAAAGCTGATCTTCATTCATTTCGCCAAGCTCAAGCTCATCATATGACCCGTTGCCCCTGAAAGCATTGTCCATACCCTGACATGAAACCCGAAACGTCTTCATAGCGGCTCCTCCTTATGGAAGCGGTCTGCATATTTTGCAGAGAGTATACACCACACAGGAGTCCGGAGAAATATTTTTCGGATGGAGGATAAAAAATATTCATTGAAGAGCCCCAATCCATATGAACCTCACGCATTTTACCTTTCCGTGTTTACCCAGCCGATATAACAGTATATACTTGATCTAAGTAGAATACCGTTCAAACCGTACCGGTCTGGAGACCTCGCATGTTTACTGGAAAGGACCCCTTTATTGAGCTTTTCGACCTGTTCAGGAAACACCTGAGCAACGACAACTATGATGCCGTCAACGAGCTTGTGGGCAGCCCGGAATGGCTGAAACTCAGATTCGGCAAGGCCAACCGTGCCGCGGAAGTGGAGGTCCCGGCCATTACCTACTGCATGAACAGGGTCCGGAAAATTCTCGATAACAGGCAGGGGTCCATTGCCGAAGCATGCATGATCTTCGGTAGCAACATCTGGACCCACATAGGGCACAAGGACAAGGCGGCACTGGAGGAACAGTTCTGTGAAGAAGTCCGCAAGATTCTGGACGACCTTTCCAACACCGGACGTTCAGGACCTGCGGCCAGCCGCTGGCAGCAGGAAATAAGGTATCTGGACTCAAACACGGACCTGCGGAAAAGGATGGAGCAGATCATTGAAGAATATGAAGGAATCAGGACCAGAAGGGACCAGCACATCCTGAAGAAAAAAGGTCAGATCGAATTTCTCATTGAACACGGCAGATACGACGAGGCGGGAGCGTATCTTGATGAGCTGGTCGAATCATATGGAACCGAACTAGAGAACATAAAGGACCTTTCGTCAGAACTGAACCTCCTCAAGCTGAAGATCGAGGAAAGGAGAAGGCGCACCCTTCTGGACGGCAAATCGCTCTACCGCAGAGTGCAGCACCTGAGCAGCGGGACCGCCCACATCAGCTTAGAAGAACTGGAAGAATTGCGGGCCGACATCCGTGAATTCGTCAGGTTCAACCCGGACATGCCCGAAGCACGCAGGCTAGAACAGGAATTCCAGAACGAGGCCAAGGCATTCCTCGTCAACAAGACCCTGCAGACCAGAGAGACAATGGGGCCGGATGAGGCCGTAGAATGGTTCACCCGGTTTGTCCTTGCTTCACATTTCGCATCCGGTTTTTCCAACCTTGCGGAATACCCGGTTCTCAAGGCCGTTTTCCGGGACTGTTTCGAATCCAACCGCTCCAGAATCAACGAAAAGACCTCCTCCCTCAGGTTCGACGAGGCCATAGCAGAACTGACCCGCTTCGACCATGCCACCTGCTCCCTATATTCCGCCGATGAACCCCGGCGCAGAGCGGCCCTGCGGGAAAGGATAGAAAAAGTGCGCTCAACCGTGCATGACATCCAGACCGAAAAGGAACTGCTGGAAGCCCTGTGCATAGAAGTCGGCGCATACGAGGGTTCCCAACTGGCCCTCCTGAGAACCGAAAGGAGCAACCGGCTGGCCGCACAGCTTGCCGTCATCAACACCCCGTACCACGACCTCGACCCAGTTGCCCTGACCGCCCACATTGAAAAGCTGGAACGGATCAGCCAGTCCGATACCGGCAACATCGGCCGGAAAGCTGGAGAAAGGATCAACGCCCTGCAGGGAGCACGGCTGCGGCTGGAAGCATCCCGGGCCCGCAAGGAGCTCGACCTGCACGCCGAGCAGCGCTGCCTGCAGGAACTGCTGGTGCTTTCACCGGCAGACGCGGCATCCGGCAGCCGACTGGATGAGGTCCGCCGTGAATACCAGACCCAGGCACTGGCCCTTGAAAACGGCAGGCAGCATCTGGCCGAACACAAGCTGACCCGGGCAATAAGCACCCTTTCCACTGTCACGGACCGTAAACTGGGAGCGGAAGCCCTGCCCCTTCTGGAAGAAGCCCGATCCGATGCGGCCCTCTACAACAGTCAGGCGCTGGCAATCCTTCCGGAACCGGTTTCCACCGACCCGTATCCTCTGTCCGGGATAACGGATGCGGAACTGGCCGAAATGAGGGACGGGCTCGCGCAACTGGCGGAATCCTTCAGGGATTCACCACTGATCAGTGAACGGCTTGATGAGGTTAAGAAAGAACGGTCCATCCGCAACGAGATTAAAACCATTTCAGAACTTCGCAAGGAATACGGAGCTGATACGGCTGGCCTGCTGGATCAGGCTGTGGTTCTGGAGTCATTGGAGAATCACGGAACGCACCCGCTCATGTCCGGCGAACTCAATGCGGTTGCAACTGCCCTGCACAATACATACTTGCAGAAAGCCGGCAACAGGGAGCTTTATGGAGCCCGCAGGCTGCACGCAAAAATGAAACGCCTACCTGTGGAAAATCTGGACCGGGAGTACCCGGACTTTGCAGAATCCGACCCGTTGCATATCTCCAACCTTGAACAGAAGCTGGAAGATGCGGTCCAACAGGCCCGGTTCGCTCTCATGGAACTGGAAAAGATGCGTCTGCCGGAAGCGGCTGCCTGCATTGAAAAGGCTTCGGCCCTGTGCACCGACCTGCCCCAGCTTACCGCAGCCATAGCCCAGCAGAAGGACATCGCCACAGCGCGTGAAATCATGCTCGGTGTAGACAGGAACATACTTTCGCCGGAAAGCCTGTCGTTAAGTCAGCTTGAATTCCTATCCAATGAACTGGACCGGGCAGGAAAACTCCTTCCGGCAGCGGCCAATCTCACCCTGCTCGGCCTGAAACACGACTCCCTTGCGGATTACAGAAGCATCATCACCGCGCAGACCGGAATAGAAGGCAGAATGCTGCTCCAGATTCTCAACCGGGGAGCATACCTTGTCTATCTGAATGAGGAACCTTTCTTCGGAAACCGCAAGGCGGCCGAAGACAGAAAGGCAATTCCTCTAACCGCCCCCATGATCAAGGAAAAACACGCCCGGCTGTCATTCAGAAATGACGTGCCCACGATTGAAGCCATTGACGGCGAATTCATGGTCAACGGGAAAAAGAGTATGTCCCATGCCCTCCGCACGGGAGATGAACTCAAGCTGGGCATAAATTTCAAATGCCGTGTGGAGGCAGCGGACCGAGACGCCCTTGTACTGACCCCGCATGTGGCCTCTCAGGTTGGATCCTCCTCGCAGGTAAAATACGTCATCCTGATCAACCGCAGCCTCAGATTTGCCCCCGACAGTTCAGGGCACATAAAAAATCCGCACCTGCAGCACCCGTTTGAGCTGGTCCGCAGCGGCAGGACCCTGCATCTGAAAAGCGTGGATGAGAATTGCGAAATCACACCCGGAGCCGACATCAAACTCAAGGAAACCAACGTTTCATTCACCTTCAACAGCGCAGTGAAATGACATGACACGAAAGCCAGCCACCATACTGTTCACCACCATGCTGTTCTGTGTATTCTGCGTTGCAGCCCATGCGGAACTGGACATCCGCAGCTCAAAGCTGCTGGAAAAAGCAGTCCGGTCCGCTGTAATGGTCCTTAACACCGAAAACATATTCCTGCTCGGCAATGAAGATCTCCGGCTCGAAGTCTCCGGACCGTTCCCGGAACTGGAATCCATGTTGCTGGCCGATCTGGCCGATTCATCCAACAGGTATGACTTTTCCGCAAACGGGACATACACCCTGCACGTGAAATCCAGCATCCACGAAAGCGGAATCTTCCAGCAGCCGCATGTCAGGATAAAGCTGTTCCTCAAGGCCGAGGACCAGCAGGGCCGCATCATCTGGAGCGATCAGGTATGGTCCCCCAAACTGCGAGATCTCGACCCGCTGAACAACTGGCTGTTCGGAGTGATGGCGGCCGCATTCCTGCTGGTGTTCTTTTTCATCATCCCGTCAGCCGGATACAGGATGGACCTGACCAAAAGAACACGGATATCCCTGCGGTTATCCGCCATTCTGGCCTTCGGAGCGGCAACGGGCTACTATCTGTGGTAAATAAGGAAACAGTGTCATGAAAATCGAGTATACAGAGTTCACCCACCAGGGAATACGGAATGAAAATCAGGACCGCCTGCTGTGCCTAACAGGAGATGACAACGCGCTGTTCGCCATAATAGACGGCATGGGCGGCATGTGCTGTGGGGCAGAGGCAGCGCAGGAAGTGCGCAATTCGCTCAAAATGTCCTATACCGACATTCAGGACTCAGCCAGCAGACTGGATGGATTAAAGAACGCCCTGCACCGGGCAAACAACAGGCTCACGGAATCGGAAAGGTCCACCCGGGGGGCCACGTGTTCCGCTCTCTGGCTGGAAAAAGGCCGCTACTACATCGCACACACCGGCGACACCCGCATATACCGCATCAACAGAGATAAAACAGCCCTGCTTACCGAGGATCAGAACCTCGCTTTCACCATGTACTCAATAGGCCGCAAAACCTACAGGGAATACCTGACCGGCAGCGGCCACAACAAGCTGCTCTCCTTTGTGGGAATGGGCAAGGGCATTAAACTTCTCGGATTCGAAGGCGAGACATCGCCCGGAGACATATTCCTGCTCAACTCGGACGGGCTGAACCAGTTCCTGCAACTGAAAGAAGTGGAAGAACTGGGACACGAAACCATGCTTCAGGACGAGCCATACCGATTCGTTGTGGAACGTATCAGTAAAGTAGTCATCCCCAACCAATCTGATGACAACGTAAGCTGGATCTGCCTGCAGGTTTACTGAACATACATATTTCCTTAAATCCCTAAAAAAACTCCGGCGGCTAAAGGAGCTGGGGCAAAACCATATTACTAAAGACATACAGCAACGGAACTGCGGGCATAAGCCCACCGCAGGAATCCGCAACCATCCGGACTCAGCCCTCCAATCAACGCTCCCGCACCAACCGGAACCCCAGATCCCCGAATTTGCTTTCAGGGTCCAGCCCGAACCTGTTGACAGTGCGGGCATACTCGGCATCATGCCCCCAGCTTCCTCCACGGGCACAGCGTTGCTCCCCGTAACTGACTGTAATGGGATTCTTTGCAGCATGAACCGCGTAAGCACCGGGGCTGAACCAGTCTTCACACCACTCCCATACATTGCCGGACATATCATACAGCCCGATTCCGTTGGGGGCTTTCTGACCGACAGGATGAGTGGTATCGTGGCTGTTTTTGCTGTACCATGCCACCCTGTTCACATTGTCCGACCCTGAATATTTCTCGAACATGCCGCAACTGCGCGCCGCGTACTCCCACTGGGCCTCAGTTGGAAGTGAAAATGTATAAGCCCAGTCCGTAGCAGCGGACAGTTTGCGTATGAACTGCTGCGTATCATACCACGAGACCGACTCCACCGGATTTGTATCACCCGGGAAATACGATGGGTTTTCACCCATCAGGGCTTTCCACTGCCGCTGCGTAATCGGGTAACGGCTGATCCAGAAACCGTCCAGCTCTACAAGATGAAGCGGCTGCTCATCTTCATACCCGTCCTCATCTCCCATATCGAATTTTCCGGAACAGACCCATACAAATTCTATTCCGCTGTTGGACTCCACCCATACCCACAGATAATGCCCCGTAACCGGGTCCTCTATCTGCTCTCCGTCTCCGGGTTCCTCGGCCCAGTTGACCTCCAGACCGTATTCGTACTCGGCTTCATCGGACTCCACCTGATCTTCAGATTCCGCCACATATTCATCCGCTGTTTCCTCTGCGGTTTCATAGACTTCATCTTCATCGGAGAAGTCGGAGAAGACGAATTCCATACGACTGCATTCTTCAAAATGATCGCGCATTTCCTGTACATCCGCATGCCGGTCAGCTGGATTCTTTTCAAATGCCTTTTCAAGAAACGGCTTGAACCGGTCAGGAACGGTGGAAAGATCAGGCGGAGCAAGAATGATGGATTTCATGATGGATTGCAGATCAGAGGACTGAGCGCCGAACGGCACATAACCGCCAAGCATACGACAGAAGATAACCGCAGCTGCCCAGCGGTCCACCTCGAACCCGTAACTGGTGTCAAAGCGTTCCGGGGAGGAATAATGGATTGTCATGGCCGCATTCTGTGACATGGAAACACTTTCACCGCTGGTAATCCGGGCAGATCCGAAATCGCCGATCTTGACCACGTTTCCGGCAAGGAACAGGTTCTCCGGCTTTATGTCCCGGTGCAGCAATCCGTGGTTTTCAAGGGTCTGCAAACCGTGCATAATCTCCCTGAACAGCTCAACAGCCTGTTCTTCTGGAATATTATCCCAATCGAGTGCTGTCTCCAGATTTTCGGGAACATACTCCATCAGGATACATGGTTCGCCGTCCACGGTTTCACCGTAATCAATAACCTTTACAAGTCGGGGATCGGTAATTCCGATTGTTTCCCGCGCTTCCCGTTCAAAGAGGGTCACGTCCTTGTGCAGCACCTTCAGGGCAAAAGGAATCCCCTTATCATTCTCGACCAGATATACAGTTCCATAACCGCCGGCACCCAGCTTGCGCTTCACAGTGTACTCTTTGAAAATAGCATCTCTGGATTCAGGCACTGCCTCTCCCCTTTACTTATAATTCTTTGACCGTACCTTTAAATTACTTCAGGAAGGCTTGGTTGTAACAATTGGGAAGCCATTGGACGCACATTTAAGACCAATATTCCAGCTCAAAGGCCACACTACCGACATGATCCTTTGGCCTTTCAATAATATTCCTATTCAAGAAGATAACGGTTGAACTTGTCCTTTTTATTGTTCTGAGAATTTGAGTTCTGACCGTTGGAGTTATAGTTGTGTCGGTTATTATGATTGGGACGATTAGTATGGTAGCTTGACCCGTAATTATTATTGTTGGTGTTGCCGTTCTGGTACTCAGGCTGATCTTCAACACCTGGATAGTACCATTCATTCATAGCATTTCGCATCTGCGTTCTGACTTTGTCATGCCCCTTCATGGTGTAGCCGATAAAGATATAATTAACTCCATTATACCGCGAAGAAACAAGATACGAGTCATACCACTTACCCTGACGATCAGAGCCGGAATACCCGCGGAGCAGAGCAGGATACCCGGAAACATGCCCGGGAGATTCCCTCTCAAGCTGCTGATACGGCTTTCCCCTGTTGACCAGATTCTCAGACCACCTGTCCAGCAGGACATCGAGCGGTACAGCTTTCCCACGCTTGGCATAAAGTTGAATAACTCCATCATCAATCTTGGAAACACATTGCTTTATAAGTCCGTTAGATCTCACAGGCTTGCTTTCCTTCCACCCGGACGGACACTGAAGGCCATCAGACATATCTCCGGCAGCAGCCACGGTCGAAAAGGCAAATAAGATTATAAACATAAAAAAGAATACGTTCATGGCGCGTTTCATTATTTCCTCCTGTTGAAAGACAGTGCTACCCTATTTCTTTTATATCTTATCAGAAGGAATTATTACAGCACATTTTGTATTATCCGAAGACATCACGAGAGAATATGACAGTGCGCACTATCAAACATGAACTTGCACTATTTTTTCATAATGCAGTTAGCTGAGTATATTCAGGGCAGGGAAATTTGAATTGAATAAAAAGAACACCCTCTTATCACACGGTCTTGAAAGCGTAGTTAAAGAGGGGGGCAGATCGCCAAGGAGTGAATTTTAGAGATGGCTACGATGCTATAGACCTGCAACACATCGCTGCAGGTCTATAAATATGGACTTCGGCAATATCTATTTTGCCACCATTACGCTAGTAGCTTTAATCATTGCTTTGATTTCATCCCCAACTTTAAGGCCCATTCTTTCAACAGAATTTTTGGTGATGACAGAAACCACTTCGATACCGGGAGCGATTTCGATAACGACTTCTGCGTTGACCATTCCAACTGTGAGTTCCTTGATCTTACCGGGGATGAGGTTGCGTGCGCTGAGTTCCATTGTAAATCTCCTTTTGATTTTTAATATTGGATGAGCTGTGTTATGCATATCATGCTTGACATGTCAAGTTTACTTGTAAAAAGAATAACATACAAATTTGAAGGTTTTATTTAAATATTGCAGCTCTCACTCTGGACTATTTTTTTACAAAAATGACCACACAAACACTCGATCAGGTGGAAAATAATGCACTTTTTATATGTATAAAAAGTAATATTTTTCCATTTAATATCTCATTTAAAATTCAAAACACCCGCTTACAATCACAAGCACAGATCAAACAACAGTCATATCATAGTAATTTTCAATCAATAATTTTAGTTCATAATGCAATTTGTACTGATTTTATTTTAGGCCTCATCATTGATGGAAATTCACGGACCACGAAGCCAAAGTCACACTTACAACAAGTCTCTATCGCTTGCTTCGTTGCTCAAGAAATTAACTATAAGTCATAATACCCCCGGCAAAGCCGGGGGCTTGTTTTTGTGAGCCACTCGAAGTGGCTTTAAGAACCGCCTAAAGGCGGAATTTCAATTGTTCAATCCGTTGGTCTTCTTTTTCCTGATTCCGAATGTACTCCCGAATCACTTTTTCATCACGACCCACGGTAGAAACAAAGTATCCTCTGGCCCAAAAGCTTTGCCCAGCGTAACCGCGTGCTCGGCCTTCGATTTCACGAGCAATATGAATTGCGCTCTTACCTTTTATAAAACCAACAACTTGGGCTACCGAATATTTGGGAGGGATAGCAATATACATATGCACATGATCGTTGCATAAGTGGCCTTCCAGAATCATACATTCGCGCTGTCGCGCAAGTTTATGAAAAACCTCGCCCAAGTAGTTTTTCAGTTTGCCAAACAACACCTTGCGTCGACATTTCGGTATCCACACAACATGATACTTGCAGTCCCATTTTGTATGGCATAGGCTTGAATTGCACTTCATAGAGCCTCTCCTCTGCTCACTTTGAGCAGCTCACAAGGAGAGGCTTTATATTACTCCCGCATAAGTCAAACTTTACTGGTCCCCCAGCATAGCTGGGGGGTTTCTCAGTGGACTAAGACTTTAACCGCTCCCTTTGAGGTGGAACGACAAAAAAAACACCCCCTATCCACGCGGCCTAGAAAGCGTGTTAAGGGGGTGTTTTTATTATCTTTGGTGCGAGAGGAGAGACTCGAACTCTCACGGACTAGCCGCTGGATCCTAAGTCCAGTGCGTCTACCAATTCCGCCACTCTCGCAACCCTGTAAAAGGGGCTATAGCCTGAATATTGCCTATTAATCAAGATGATAAAGACAACATGCGCTGCAGCCGCCTGCGTTAATATAAGCAGTGCTAAAGCTTGTCAATAAAAATTGACGTTTTTGTCCACAAAAAAGACAATTATGCTACTGCTCTCTCATTGCAGCCAGCAATTTCACCAACTTGCTTTCGAGATCGGCAAAGTCACGACCGAGGAGACGGATCAGGGGCTCGCGTCCCTTTGCGCCGGAATCGCAGATCACATCGACCATTTCGGGCACTGGATGCTCTGACATGGCCTTGCAGGTTCCCCATTCAATGGTCGCTTCCTCGCTGCCCCTGAGCTCCTGAGCCTCGTCCTCACGATCGAACCAGGCTTCAACAAAACCGCAGGCAGCAATTGCGGACATAATCCCTGCATCGTAGCGGAGGCTGATTGCACAAGAGATCTCCGGATTGGATTTGGCGGCGCAGAGCAGTCCGCGGGCCAGACATGAAGACGCCCCGAACCCGGGACAGCCGCAGACCAGCACTTCCCCGGTTCTGGTACCGGCAATACCGCCTGTAAAGGCCGCAACATCCTTGATGCTTCCGGCAAAAGGAAGGGCCGCGACAACGTTGGCACGCACCCCGGAAACAAGCTTCACCAGCCCGTCCATACGGCTGAGGCCAACTCCGAACCTGTGCAGGTCGGAAATAAGTCCCAGTTTGCGCTGTTCAATGAGCATAGGGGCAAGATGGTTCGGCGGTCCGCTGCCTTCGCCGAGGTCAAAACCGGCCCGCAATGCCAGATTGAGATATTCCTGAGCCTTGCGCACCGCCATGACCATATCCAGCCCCTTGGCAAGATTGGCGGCAATGGTGGCGGAAAGAGTACATCCGGTGCCGTGACTGTTGCGGGTCTTGACCCGCTGCTGCATCAGAGGAATGGGCTGCTGACCGCGGATACCCAGCCAGTCGGTAGCGGCTACGGAGTCAAGATGCCCCCCCTTGATGAGAACCGCCCCTGGTCCCATTTCCAGCAGCAGGTCTATTGCTGCAAAAATATCCTCACGAGTACGGATCTCAAACCCGCAGAACAGCTCTGCTTCGGGAATATTCGGGGTAATCAGGTCCGCCATGGGAAAAAGTTCCTTCATGGCCTCCACAGCATCATCCTGAAGCAGCTTGGCCCCGCTGGTGGCTACACACACGGGATCAAGAACAAGCGGAAAATCCTTATTTCTCAGGGTATGGGCAACTGCCCGGATGATGGGAGCGGAAAAAAGCATCCCGGTCTTGGCAGCCTTAACCTTTATATCTTTGCAGACAGTTTCTATCTGCAGGGAGACAAATTCCGGAGTAACAGCCTCAATCCCGGCAACACCGGCGGTATTCTGGGCGGTTAGCGCGGTTATGGCGCTGGCACCGTAACACCCGGCCATGGATATGGCTTTCAGATCGGCCTGAATCCCGGCTCCCCCGCCGGAATCAGAGCCTGCTATGGTCAAAACGCATGGGAGCGGTCCCATTTGGCCTCCTCGAACAAATCAGTTCAAAACAGCTATATAATAATTCAACAAGATAAAATCGATGGCAGGTTTCTACCTTTGACACATATCCCGGTCAATAATTGTTCAATGCCTGATGCACTCAACATGGCTTGCAGAATCCATCTTCGTAGACAAGTATCCGCCAATTGGTTTATATAAGATATGGATCCTTATGTAAAATGTCCAATCAGTCAGCGAAGTCCCTCTGCAATGGAAAACAAGGAATTATGACATGGAAATATCTTCACTCAATGCCAATTATGAGCATGAAACTAACGAACGTCTGGCCGGCATGCTTTTCAAGGATCTTGTCGAGCTTAAGCAGCTCCAGAACCTGCTTGAGGTAAGTTATGCAGCAACCAGGATGCCTTCCGGTATAATAGATGCTGTAAGCGGAGAAATATATGCAGGGGCTGGATGGCAGAGAATCTGTCTGGAATTTCACAGAAAAAATCCGGAAAGCCAGAAACAATGCATTGAGAGCGACACAGCAATTACGGACAGGATACAATCAGGACAACACCACGGATATAAATGTGCCAACGGGCTCTGGGATGTAGGCATCCCCATCATGTGTATGAAGAAACACGTAGCTACATTCTTTCTGGGGCAGTTCTTTTATGAGGACGAAGAACCGGACGTAGACTTCTTTATCCGTCAGGCCCGAAAATACAATTACAACCAGAAGGAATACCTGGCAGCACTTTCGGAAGTTCCCCGCTTCAGCTACCCCGAAGTTGAGGAGATACTTAAGTACAACACAGCACTGGCATCTTTCCTTTCCGACTCCGCAACAAAAAGCATGCAGAACTTCATTGAACTTGAACAAAAGAAAAAGGCTGAAGCTGAAATAACAACTCTTCGAAATTATTTGGCAAACATAATCGACTCAATGCCCTCGATTCTGATCGGAGTCAACCCGGAAGGCCAGATTACCCAGTGGAACAAAGGAGCGGAATACGCTTACGGAACGAGTGCAGACAAAGCTCTCGGATGCTACCTGCAACAGACCATGCCAGCCCTTGCTCCACAGATGGAAAATGTCAGGATGGCAATAGAGACCCGCCGGATGCAGACATACATGAACAGGCCGGATTCAGGTGATAATGACCAGCCGTGTGAAGACATCACCATATACCCCCTGATAGCGAACGGAGTATGCGGAGCTGTGATCCGAATTGACGATGTCACAAACCGTGTGAACCTTGAGCGAATGATGGTCCAATCGGAAAAGATGCTGTCAATCGGAGGCCTGGCTGCCGGTATGGCCCATGAAATCAACAACCCGCTGGCAGGAATTCTGGGACATGCCAGCAACATAAAGAACCGCTTGTTCAGTGACATGGATAAGAACCTGACAGAAGCGGAAAAATGCAACGTATCTCTGGAGAACATGCGTGAATATCTGGAAAACAGGGGAATAACGAGGATGCTTGACGGCATACTTGAAGCCGGGACAAGGGCAGCCACAATCGTCAGCAACATGCTTGCCTTCAGTCGCAAAAGCGAAAACAAATTCAGCCCTCAGGATATAAATCAACTGCTCAGTCAGACAATTGATCTGGCTTCCAGCGACTATGACCTGAACAGTAAATATGATTTCAGGATTATCGGCATTACCAAGGAATTGCACCCGGATCTTCCTCTGGTATATTGTGAGAGAAATGAAATTCAGCAGGTTCTGCTGAACATATTCAAGAATGGAGCAGAAGCCATGCTCGACAGAATCACTGCAAAAGAAAACCCGCATTTCATCTGCAAAACATATCGGGAAGACAAAATGGCGGTGATCGAAATAGAAGACAACGGCATGGGAATGGATGAAGAAGTCCGCAAACGTATTTTTGAACCTTTCTACACTACAAAGGAAATAGGCAAGGGAACCGGTTTGGGGCTTTCCGTCTCCTATTATATCATAACGGACCTGCACAAAGGCTTGATGGACGTGCAGTCCGTACCGGGGAAATGGACCAGATTCATTATAAAATTGCCGTTTAAAAAGAATCATTAGCCTGTTGCCAGCGGAATTCAGTAACTATATGCTCCGCCCATGACAAAAAGCATCATCGCAAAAAACAGACCGCAACCGCGCTTCCTGCCCATGTCCCGTGCAGAAATGGATCAACTGGGCTGGGACAGGCCTGACATCCTGCTTGTTTCAGGAGACAGCTATATCGACCACCCCAGCTTCGGAATCCCACTGCTGGGCAGGGTTCTTGCCGCCCACGGATTCAAGGTGGCCCTCATCTGCCAGCCGGACTGGACCGACAGCAGCGCAATTGAGGAACTCGGCCGTCCAAGGCTGTACGCCGGTGTTTCTGCCGGGGCACTCGACTCCATGCTGGCCCACTACACATCCTTCCGCAAAAAAAGAAGCGATGACGCATACACTCCGGGTGGCAAAGCCGGAGCACGCCCGAACCGCGCAACAATCATCTACACCAACCTGATCAGGAAGGCCTTCAAAGGTCTTCCGGTAATACTCGGAGGCATCGAGGCTTCTCTGCGCCGCATATCGCATTACGATTTCTGGACGGACAAAATCCGCAAACCCATCCTCATGGACAGCAAGGCCGATCTGGTAGTCTACGGCATGGGAGAACGGGCCATGCTGGAAGCCGCCTTCCGTCTTGCTGCCGCAGAAAATCCCGGCCCGGAAACCCTCAAGGGAATAAGGGGCACGGCGTTTATGGGCACGGTTGAAGATATCGAGCCCGGAGCCCCGGTCATAGAGCTTCCGTCCTACGCCGACATCGACTCCGACCCGAAACAGTTGATGAAAGCCACCCTCGCCCTGGAGGAACAGGTTCACCACGGCATTTCATGGGCCGTACACCCTGCTGACAACAGGCAGGTTATAATCGCCCCGCCTGCGGATTTCCTTACCACCGAAGAACTGGACTGGCTCTACGCCCTGCCGTTTTCCCGGCTGCCGCATCCGTCATACAAGGAAAGGATTCCGGCCGCGGATATGATCGAATTCAGCATTACTTCCCACCGCGGCTGCGGCGGAGGATGCTCCTTCTGTTCCATTGCCATGCATCAGGGCCGGCACATCCGCTCCCGGAGCAGGAAGTCAATCCTCGATGAAATGAAACGCATGACCGAACATCCGGACTTCAGGGGTTCGGTATCCGACATCGGCGGACCCAGCGCAAACATGTGGAATGCCGAATGCACCCTTGAGAGGGGCAAATGCAAGCGCAAGAGCTGTCTGGTACCGAAGGTCTGCCCCAATTTCAAATACGATCAGAAGGCCAACCTCAAACTGCTGCGCGAAGCCGCAAGTCAGGACGGTATCAAGCATGTCAGGGTCGCCAGCGGAGTTCGCTACGACCTCGGACAACAGGACCGCACCAGCCTCAAGGATATTTTCAAGGAATTCGTGGGAGGTCAGCTCAAGGTCGCCCCGGAACACATCTCTCCGAACGTGCTGCGCCACATGCGCAAGCCGGATCTTCCGGTATTCGAAAGCTTTCTGGAGATGTTCGCCGTGGAATCCCGCAAGGCCGGAAAAGAGCAGTACGTAATCCCCTACCTCATGAGTGCGTTCCCTGGATGCACCGACAACGACATGCGCATGCTGGCATCGTGGCTTGCTGAACGCGGATGGAAACCAAGGCAGGTTCAGTGCTTCATCCCGACTCCCGGTACGGTGGCAACAGCCATGTTCCACTGCGAATGCGACCCGGACGGCAATAAAATTTACGTAGCCAAGACCGATGCCCAGCGACTCAGGCAGCACCGCATCCTCATTCCCGACCCGGGACAGGACCCCAGAGCAGCTCGTGGAGCCAAGGGTCCAAAAACAATGAAGAAAGACGGTTCTGACGAGAAGCGTCCGCAGGGCGGAAAACATAAGGCGAAACAAGCAGGAAAAGGCGGCAGAAACGCCGGTGGTTCAAAACAAACCGCCGGGGACAATAATTTTACCCGCAATAAATCAAAAAAAGGCTTCACAAATAAGAATAAAATAAAGTAATTATTATGGAAAACAAATTCAGTCAGGGATATTTTCATGAGTTCCGAATCATTTGCCAACCTGTGCATTTTCCATATCATGGACGGCCTGCGGGATGGGCTGTCCCATTTTTCACGCACCAGCCGTACCGCGCTCATTTATGCTGTAACGCCCGATGACCCGCTGCGAATATACGACCCGCAGGATCTTCTCAAGGAACACGAACCCAAGCTCCGTGAATATTTCCTTGAGTGCAACGAATGGCGCAACGGCAGCAACCATGACGACAACACCAGACTGATCGAAGTGGTTCCCTCCCGGGACCTGCCGCTGGCGGGGCTGATTACCTGCAGTGCCCGCTCCAGCAGCATTTTCTACCAGTGCTGGTTTACTGAGCAGCACCCGGACATGTGCTCCACCGGGCCTACGGAAAGCTGGATGGAATACGCCGCCCTGCTCCTTTCGCAGGATTTTGCCACCCAGAACATCCTGCGCATCGACAGTTCCGGGCACCTGCTGCGTGAGTATTCCACCCATGCCGTGCGCGACTTCATAGTGGATCAGCGCAACCGCATCATGGGCTGGGATACCCAGCTCAGGGTCTATCCCATCCTTGACGCCATACTCGGCATTTCCAAAACCAAAGAAGAAGGAGCATGGGCAAGGGGCGACCTTATCTTCATAGAGCCTTCGGAACTTAACGTCATTCATTACATGGCCAAATTTCCCGCTAACGAACGGCCATCCCTGAAAAACCACAAGCACGTGCGAAAACTGCTCCAGTCCGTGGAAAACTCGGGCCGAAAGCTCGTATCCGACGGCAAAGTCGTGGTCGGCATCGCTTCGATCGGACCTACCAACAATTCCATTTCAGCCCACTATAAAGGAGACTGGGGAATGCTGTACCTTGGTGGAGACCCGATATGCAGCTTTGCCGATGCCAAATTCTCTTCCACCAACTACAAACCCAACCTTGTGCAGCTTGAGGAAGTTCTGCTTGAGCTGGATCTTTCCGCGGACACCAGACATATGCTTTTTCAGCTTGTCCTCCAGATGATCACCAGTGCCAACCACCGCAGACACGGATGCACACTTGTTCTGGACTTCAACGATGTCCCCGTGGAAATTGCCGGACAGACCCTTGAAGAACCGCTGGACATGCGCGAACCTGAAATGCGCGGGCTGGCCCGTGCCCTGACCAAGCTTGACGGGGCCGTACACATTGGCAAAGATCTGAAATTGCACGGATTCGCCTGCCTGCTGGATGGACAGTCCGTATCCGGTGAAAACCGGGCCAGAGGCGCTCGCTTCAACTCCGCCCTACGCTTCACTGCCAAATACGACAACCTGCTCGTTATAGTTGTCTCGGCGGACAAGCCCGTATCGCTGATCCAACACGGTGTTGAGCTTACTGCCCTTTGCGAATGGAAACAGCTTTTCTCCTGCGTAAGCACTCCGCCAACTTTTGAACACTGGCTTGAAGGTACAATCTGATGAAAAAAATATTATCCGCAGCAATCGTCATGGCCTGTATGCTGCCCTCTTTTTCGCATGCGACAGAAACCGGGGAGCCGGTAAAAACATACTCCTTCAGCAAAAAGAAGGCACCGGCGGAATGGTCGACCGGGAAAACATTCCTGATTGCCGATGACAGGCGTCTGGGCCTCTTCAATGACCGCAACAAAAAATATCCTTCCGCCACAACTCTAACTGTAAGCAACATCCCGCAGGGCAGTTCGGTTGAAATCAGTTTCGACATGATTTTTGTGGGAAGCTGGGACAGCGAAGGCAAGCTCGCAGACCGCTTCACCGTCAGTATTGCAGGCGGACCGGTACTTTTGGACATGACCAAATTTCCCTGTGCAGTAATAGATGACGATGACAACCAGCCTACCGGGCATGACGGATTCGTGCGGGTAGGAGAAAGGGACCGGGCCTACTGGATAAGCCCTGTATCTGTTGAAGTCCCTGCGTCATTAATCATAAACGGGGAGGCAACTGTCGAATTCAAAGGCTTCCTGACCGGACGCAAGACAGAATTCTGGGCAATTGACAATGTAACAATCAAGTTCCGCTAAGATAAAATCTGATACCTCTTTTCGCCCAAGACAAAATATCTTTGTTGAATCCTCTCAGACGAACACTCTTATCAAACATTTATTATACAGTTATGAACGTTAATATTTTATATAAGAACAACTCTTCTCTACTTTATTACTGCCTGCGCAATAAATATATAATCATTTCGGCACAAAACACTTGTTACCGTAAATAAATTGCAATTAATTTTTATGTTATTTTAGATATTTAAATAGGTAGATAAAAGAAGGCCTCTTTCAACAGATAGCGCCTTTAAAAATATTTATTGTATTATTTCAGAATGTTAGGCCGAAATTTTCTAAAATAAAATAATTATGCAATTTACAACACAATAGACATTGTCACTAGCCAAAATTGATGGCATAGATAATGATGGAATCTATCAATGCAATCCGCTTCAACACATAATAAACGACCAAGTATCATAACGTAGACTAGCAAATGGAAACTTTTAAAACCATCTTAAACCGGCTCATGATCCTTATTCCAGTCCTGATTGTCCTGAATCCAGCTCTGGGCAGGGCTGAAAACCGGATAACCATTTCAGTAGCGACTCTTCCTTCAGCCATAAAAAAATTCAATTCCCTTCCCGAAGCAGCCCGTAACACGCCATTATCTCTGTCCAACATTGCTCCCGAAATAAACTCCGGATGTTCCGTAAGTCTGATGATCATAAAAAATGCCATGAAACTCAGCGGCATTGATGTTGACTTCAAATTTATACAAGTTCCTAATTCCAGAAGAGAAATTGACGAAGTCGCCAAAGGAAACGCGGTGATCGGTTCAAACCTGTTCAACGAAAAAGATATTTCTATCCACGACTACAATGCAAAAGTATACCTGACCACAGCCATAGCCCAGTCCGGTGAATTTCATAAAGGAATCTACTGCCTGCCTGAAAACCGCAAAATGCATGACGTCAAAACACTTGAAGATCTCAAGAAAGCCGGTACAGCATTGATCGGCCTGCACTGGAACAATGATTACCGGGTTCTTTCGGGGATGGGCATTACCAGAATTGAGCGCGGACAGAACATGGACAACATGTTCAGGATGATCAAGGCTGGCCGGGCGGACTGGATTCCGCTGGGATTTCAGAACCATCCGGGAATGACGATAAAACATGCGGGAATTTCGCTAGTACCGGTAAAGGGAATCAAGATTTCGCTGATAGAAAGCCGACATTTCATAATCTCCAGAAGGCACCCGCAGGGCGAACAGATTTATCAGGCTCTGGAGAAAGGAATGGAAGCAATGCGCAATGACGGAATCATGCAGAAGCTCATGCATCAGGGAGGCTACACCTGCCCGGAAGTGGAAACGTGGAAAGACCTTAACCCCATCCACCTGACCAGCAGCAATTAATACCCTGTCTTCACCGCTACAAATCTCACCGCAAAACAAGGCCGCAATATCACAAGATATTGCGGCCTGTTATCGTCTTGGGTTGTCACAGTCCTCCGGCGGCCCCTCTGCTCTCAACATCCCTAAGACTCTAAGCAAAACTTCTCGCCTAATGGCTGGAACAAGAATCTCAAAACCACTTACCGGGGCTTCGCCGCAGATGGCGTCAACTTGCCTTTATACTGAGACATTCTAAACAAACGTTCATCAGAACTTTTTCAGCTAAAGCAGCCTAAAGGTCATCCAGAACTCTTGTTAACGGGTGGTTCTCCACCTGCTTCACTTCCAGAACATCATACAGTTTTTCAAGATGTAAAACTATCTGTTCCAGCTTGCTGTTGTCGGCGACGGTAAGGATCATCCGGCTCTTATCACCTTCACCCACCGGACCGCAGATGATGCCCTCAAGATTGAAGTTGCGCCGCGAAAAAAGACCGGTAATCTGGCTCATTACCCCGGCATGGTTACGTACCAGCAGTTCAATTACAAAATTATGCATCACTAACCTCCGATCATTTCACGGTTGGCACATTCGGGCGGAACCATGGGTAATACCTTGTTCTCAAATCCGATGGGAATATTGATTACGCACGGACCGTACTGACCAAGAGCCCGCCGCAGGAACAGACTCGGGTTTTCCTGCTCGGAAAGGTCGAAGGAAGGTATGCCGAATCCTCTGGCGATTGAGGCGAAATCCGGATTGCATTCAAAGCTCGATGCAAAGTACCGTTCACCGAAGAAAAGCTCCTGCTGCTGGCGAACCAGACCGAGACGATTGTTGTTCATAATAACGACCTTTACGTTGAGATGCAGCTCGGCAAGTGTTGCCAACTCCTGAATATTCATAAGGAAGGAACCGTCACCGCTAACGCAGACAATCCTGCGCTCCGGCATTGCCAGAGCAGCGCCGATGGCATTGGGCAGCCCGAAACCCATGGTCCCCAAACCGCCGGAAGTGAGCAGGGTCCGCGGCCTGCGGAAGGGATACCCCTGCGCAACCCACATCTGGTGCTGTCCTACGTCGGTGGTGATAATTGCGTCATCAGGTAGAGACTCGCCCATAATCCTGATCAGGTTACGTGGATCGAAGGTCTCTTCCTCCTGTGGTTTGATTTCCGGGTACATTATACGCAGAGAAGCAATGCGCGCACTCCAGCCTATCCTGATGGACGGGGCTACGCGGTCCGCAAGTTCATGCAATGCCAGCCCGACGTCGCCAACGATGGAAAGGTTGGTCGGTTTGATCTTGCCGATCTCGGAACGGTCTATATCAATATGCAGAATGTCGGCATCACGGCAGAATTCGCAGGCCTTGCCAACGGCCCGATCATCAAAGCGTACACCCAGCGCGATGATCAGGTCGGCCTCCTCCATTATCATGTTGGTTGCGCGGGAACCGTGCATCCCCAACATGCCGAGATAGTTGGGATCGCCATGCGGAAAAGCTCCCAGGCCCATGAGGGTGGTTACAACCGGGATGGAATTGCGCCGGGCAAGCCGGATGAGGTCGCCGGAACAGTCTGCGGCAACAACACCGCCACCTGCGTAAATTACCGGCCTGCGCGCAGCTTCGATCATTTGAATTGCCTGTGTCAGCAGTTCCGGATCACACATGGCCGGGGCATCCTTGCAGCCCGGTTCAGGCCAGTTGGAAACCTCGATTATCTCCTTCTGTACATCCTTGGGGACATCCACAACAACAGGTCCGGGCCTGCCGGATTCAGCCAGCCTGAATGCCTCAGGGATGATTTCCAGAAGTTCCGCAGCGGACTGCACCAGAAAATTATGCTTGGTGATGGGGATGGTCAGCCCGTAGGTATCAACCTCCTGAAAGGCATCAGTCCCGATAAGGGAACTGGAAACCTGTCCGGTGATCGCAACAACCGGGATGGAATCAAGCCTTGCATCGGCAATTGCAGTAAGCAGGTTGGTAACGCCGGGGCCGGATGTTCCCATACACACGGCTGCCCTGCCGGTGGTCCGGGCCATCCCCTGAGCCATGAATCCAGCACCCTGCTCGTGCCGTGCAAGAATGTGCCTGATAGGACTGTCTTTCAACGCATCGTAGATAGGCAGGTTGGAACCGCCGGGAATTCCGCAGATTATCTCTATTCCCTGCCGTTCCAGCAACTTAACAACGAGTTTTGCACCACTTATTTTCATTTTCCGCTCCCACATTTCAAGATGAAAATAAAAAACCCCCACCGGCCTGGCCGGTGGGGGTTACAACTGCACCTGATTCGTAAACTGTAGTTTACAATCTTCCCTCCGGCCTTATTGAGCCTCGCACGACCACGACAGTAATCACGACCATCACCACGGAGGTGACGGTTGCTGCGACTGCGTACATGTGATCGAGGGAAGATAGCATCATTTCGTTTACTCTAATTTTTTCCAGAAATTTGTTTATGTTCAAGAAGCAATATTCCATCACAAAATCATATGCAAGCACTTTTTATAAAAACATGCATATTCTATCACATCCACTTACATACAACAGTAAATGGGTAATCTACTTAAGCTTATACAGCCCGATCCATCCGGACTTGTATCCCACAAGATGAAATGTTGCCTTGAACAGAACCGCCCAGAACAGATTCAGCATCAGCATGGGCAGATCATTCTTCTTGAGCAGCAGACTGCGGTCATTCTTGACCCTGAACGGGCTGCGCCGGAACCGCACATCCCGAAGCTTCAGCCTGAACTTTGATGTGAATCCCACCTGCTCGCTTTCTCCGCTGTAAAAATTCCTGATTCCCTGCGGATAATACGGCTTGCAGTGGTCCAAGTCGTGCCAGAAATGGGGATGCAGCATGGGAGTGGCGATAAGCAAAAGCCCTCCCGGACGCAGATATTTGAGATAGCCGTCGATGAACCCGACCACACCTTCGGAATCAAAATGCTCTATAATATGTGAAAGGATTAGAAGATCGAACCTTGCTTCGGAATGATCGCGTTCAAACTCATCCAGTGTCACCACCCGCAACCCACGCGAACAGCACTCGCGGACCTGAAATTCGTTTTTTTCAACCCCGAGTATATTCCTGAATCCCTGCTTCAACAAAAAATCAGTCTTGCCGCCCCGTCCGCAGCCTACTTCCAGAACAGCAAGCCCGCGGTCGAGGGGAGCCAGTATGTTCACCCACTGATCCATCTCGTGCCGGGACAGGGACTTGGTCATGGAACGCAGTCTGCTGCGCATTTCAGGTGTAGCGGTCAGCACCGGGCACCTCCTGCCTGTGCGGAAATTCCGGCAAGATCCGCAAGGTAGCGGGCTGCGCCCTCCGCACCGTTCAGGTTTACCTGCTCAGGCCCGCGACCGCACTCAAGGCAGCGGCGCAATGCCCCTTCAATGTCGTCCATTTCAACCGAACTATCCGGAAAGACATCCAAAACGGAAGATGAACAACGGCACAACACAGCGGCATGCTCTTCCTGCTCACCATCCTTCATCCCCCGCAGCAGCACCACCGAAGGCACACTGCAGGCCATAACATCAGTCAGGCTGTTGTATCCGCCGTAAATAAGCGCCGACCGGGCAGAAGCCAGGTCGGACAGGAAATCCGGCCCCACCTGCGCAAAACTGACATGACTTAGCCCGGAAAAATGGTTCACGACTTCCCCGGCCCCGTCTTCTCTCAGATTCATATAAATTTTCCAATCGCCGTGACTACTGCCGATACGCTCCAACGCACCGGCAAGCTTGCGCATCATGCACAGAGTCCCTTCTCCGGACCATGGAATCGAGATAACGCCGGCATACTTCCTCCCGCCTTCACCGAGGTATTGGAGAAGTTTCATCTCAGCCAGCCGTGAGACATAACCTGTTTCATACGGACGAACCCCGTAACGATCAGTCAGGGCCGAAATCTCGGCATCACCGACCACGGAAGAATCCCCGTACCAGAGAATATTGGAGTATGCCTCGCGAAATATATCCGCTGAATAGTCGGACCAGACCTTGTCCACATCGCCGACAACGGCCCTGACCCCAAGCACACGCAGGGTTTCCGGGGATACCTCATGTGATGGCACAAGCTCCCTGTGCTTGCCCTGCGGGGTATGGTCGGCAAGGAATACTTTCGGCCTGTAAATTTCAAGAATATGGCGGATGCTCCGAGCTCTGAGTTCCCCTAGAATCTTGTCGTCCAGATTTGACGGTCCCGTGGCCCCGGTAGACTTCCCCCCGACAATTGCTGTCCGGTACGAGGGCAGCTTGATCCAGTCCAGATCCCCTTTGCCGACAAGCTCCGCCACAGACGGGCACCCGGTCACCAGCAGCACGGACATCTGCGGAAACAACCGGCGCACAGCCAGGCCGATCGCAACGCTGCGGCTTACATGACCAAGTCCACGACCGTCGTGTGCATAAATTATCAAATCTATTATAGGGTTCATCGATAATCCTTATAATTCAAAACTAAACTTCATTATTACAACAAGTTAAACAGACTTTACACCTGCAACAAAAGTTTAGAAAAGGGATTGCTTCCACCGGGAAAAAATAATAAAAATTACCACGGATACACTGACTCTTCTTTTAAAGATTTACAGATGTACGCCTTTTCGCTAGATATTCCATCGTTCATAGTGATGCAAGACAAAATATTTCACGGAAAAACAGACAATCTAACCCTGACCCCGGTACAGTAAATGGATAAGACCTTCAATATTTTGATGTATTCCCACGACACATACGGGCTTGGGCATATCAGACGCACCATGGCGATAGCATCGCAGCTGAAATGCAGAGGGGTCAACATACTAATTCTTACCGGATCGCCTATAGTAGGAAGGTTCGAGTTTCCTGAACAGATAGATTTCGTCCGTGTACCGGGGATGATCAAACAGGCAAATGATATTTATGTACCTCATTCGATAAAAATAGACCCGGTACATGCCATGTCCATCCGCCAATCAATTATAGATGCAACCGCCAGAAGCTTTCAACCGGACCTGTTCATAGTCGACAAGGCCCCGCGCGGACTCAAGCATGAGATCATCCCCACCCTGCAGTGGATGAAGGAAAACGGGAAAACCCGCACCATCCTCGGCCTGCGCGACATCATGGACGATGCCGAAAGCACCATTCAGGACTGGACCGAGAAAGGCATATATGAAGTGCTCGAAGACCTTTATTCCGAAATATGGGTCTACGGGCATAAAGAATACTACAACCCCATCGAAGAATACAACATCCCTGAATCCATCAGCAAAAAGATGGTTTTTACCGGATACATCCCCCGCAAGATCCATTCCCGCTCCTGCCCGGAAAAACGCAAGAACGGCAGGAAACAGGTGGTCATCACCGCAGGAGGCGGCGGAGACGGCTATCCCATGATGGACGCCTACCTCAAGGGACTTGAAAAACACGGACCGCAGGATTTCAAAACCATCATGGTCACAGGTCCATTCATGGCCAAGGAACAGCGTCAGGATCTCGCACGCCGGTCCAAGGATCTGGGCGTTACTTTCTACCATTTTTACCGCAGAATGGAAAAACTGTTCAGCAACGCCGACCTTGTCGTCTGCATGGGCGGCTACAACACCTTCTGTGAAATTCTTTCGCACAAAAAGGTTGCCCTTATCGTGCCCCGGGAAACTCCCCGGCTTGAACAGACCATCAGAGCACAGGTGCTGAAAGAACAGAATCTTGCGGATTTCCTGCCCTGGCACAGACTGGGACCTGATGAAATAATGAGCAAGGTGGACAACCTGTTGAACAATTCCCAGAAGATCAAAGATGCAGTGAAAAACTTCAAATTCACCGGTCTGGACGTGATGCATCAGCGTGTGGACTACTTCAAAAAATATTGCAAATGAGTACAGATAAACAGCCAGTCCTTGCGATGATTCTCAAGGGCTACCCAAGAATTTCCGAGACTTTTATTTCCAACGAAATCAGACTCCTTGAACAGCGTGGCGTAAAGATTCACATAATTTCCATGCGCCGTCCGAGGGAGACCTTCACCCACAAATCCATTTCCGAAATCAAGGCCGCAGTATCATACCTGCCTTCAACACTTGAAGGCTGTCTTGAAGAGCTTTTCGGTTCAACCGAACTAGATGCGGGACTCAAGGTCCCGCGCTACGGCAAGGACGCGGAATTCACCTCCCGCATCGACAAAATCTGGGAAGTGTACCGCGAAACCGGTAGTGAGGCCTCCTTCAAGCATATGCTTCAGGCGGAGTACATTGTTGAAAAAATCCTGCCCGGATCGGATATTTTCCATTTCCACGCCCATTTCGCCCACTCCCCATGTTCGGTAGCTAGGGATGCCGGCAGGCTGTCCGGGCTGCCCTTCAGCTTCACCGCCCATGCCAAGGACATCTACACCCAGAAGCCGGAAAAAGTGACTGCCAAGATTTCCGAAGCAAAGTTCGCCGTCACCTGCACCGGATACAACTGCGAATATCTGCAGTCCATTGCACCGGAAGGAAAACCCATCCACAAGGTCTACCACGGTATCGATCTGGCCCTGTTCAGTTCGGATAAGGACCACACAAGCAGTGCGCCCTATGAAATTTTCACCGTGGCAAGATTCACTGCCAAAAAAGGTCTGCCCACTGTATTCAAGGCCCTCAAGACCCTCGACGAAAAGGGTATAGACTTTTCATACAAGATAGTCGGCGACGGGGATGAAAGGGAGCAGACCCTTGCCCTGCTCGACAAACTCGGCATCGCCCACAAATGCACATGGCTGGGCACCAGAACACATGAAGAAGTGCTTGAGCTGTACCGCAAGGCGGACCTCTTCGCCATCGGCTGTGAAATCGCCGAAAACGGGGACCGTGACGGAATACCCAACGTTCTTGCCGAATCCATGGCCATGTCCGTACCCGTTGTAGCCACCACGGTATCAGGCATACCGGAACTGATAGAAAACGGCAGGACCGGACTGCTGGTTGAGCCGCGCGACCACGAATCCATGGCCGAGGCCATGGAAAAAATGCTCACCGATCAGGAGTTCCGTAAATCCGTTATCCCTGCCGCCAAACAGCGCGTGCACGAAATATTCGACAACAAGTACTGGATCAACAAACTGGCCGACGTCTACGAACTCTACGGAATCAAGGCCGGCTGATTTTTTTGCCTCCGGAGGCATACTATGAACGACTAAAGGGGAGAGCATTGAGAATTGCATTTTTTGCCCCGCATAAGCCGATTGATCACCCTGTCCCATCCGGCGACCTGATGATAGGCCGCGGCCTGTACGATTTTCTGCAATCCCGTGGACATGAAATGGAAGTTGCGAGCCGCATCCGGCTCTGGAACATCACATCAAGACCATTATGCTGGGCAGGCGCTTTACTTGAATTCCGGAAAACCTTCAGACGGGTAAAGGAATTCAACCCCGACCTCTGGATCACCTACCACAGCTACCACAAATCCCCCGACCTTTTCGGGCCGGAAATAGCCCGCAGACTTGGCATCCCATACGTAATATATCAGGGCGTGTTTGCAACCAAATACCGCCGCGATCTCAGGACCTGGCCTGGCTATATAGCCAACAAAAAAGCCCTCCTATACGCTGATCATGTATTTGCAAATAAAGAAATAGACTTTTGCAATCTATTGCGAATTATTATATCAGAGAAACTATCCCGAACGTTCCCCGGAATAAATACGGACGAATTCGGCTTCTGCCCGGAAAGCAGGAACAGAATTCGGACAGATCTGGGGCTGAACGGGTGCACTGTAATAATGTCCACAGCCATGCTGAGAGAGGATGTAAAAGCCGAAAGCATGATTGACCTGCTGAATGCCTTCGAAAAGGTAGCCCGGCTGGAACCTGAAGTCCGGCTGATAATTGCCGGGGACGGGGAGGCCCGGGCAAGACTTGAGGCACAGGCGAGACAGAAAACTGGCAACAAGGTGGTGTTTCTTGGACGGATTCCACGGTCTGAGCTCTACCGCTACTACAGTGCTGCCGACCTGTTCGCCTTTCCGGGAATAAACGAGGCTCTGGGCATGGTCTACCTTGAGGCACAGTCGGCAGGACTTCCTGTTGTGGCCTATTCCACCAACGGGCCGAAAGAAGCCGTGGCCCACGGCCAAACGGGACTCCTCTCGGACGAGGGAGACATAAACACTCTGGCCGAAAGCATCCTCACCCTTGTGCGGGACAGGGAAAAACGTGAACGGATGGGCAAAGAAGCGCCCGAACGCATCAGGCGGATATTCAATCTCCAGTCGAATCTTTTGCATGTCGAATCACAACTGCTGAAACTCATACATCCGGAGGGGAAAAGTGAAAACGGTCAGCATAGCAATCATACGGCACTCTGTAACCGAATGGAATGAGCAGAACAGAATTCAGGGTCACATGGATTCGCCATTGACAAAATACGGACGCGAGCTGGCTGCCAGTTGGCGTGATACCCTCGACCCGGCAACCTTTGATGCCGTACTCACCAGCGATCTTGGGCGGGCCGTAGAGACAGCCTCCATCATAACCGAAGGATTCCAGCTACCCGCATTAAAGATGCCCGGACTGCGCGAACAGGACTGGGGCGAATGGTCAGGGCTCACCACCGATGAACTGCAAGAAAAATTTCCCGGCAAACTCGATAAAGAAATCGCCAAGGGCTGGATGTTCCGCCCCAACAGCGGAGAGAGTCGCATAGAAACGTCCGAGCGCGGAATTCGCGCACTTGAAGAGGGAGCGGCCAAACTCTCTGAAATCGTGAACAAGGACCATATCAAAGTGCTTGCCGTGGTCCACGAAGGGGTGCTTAAAACCATCATCTACAAACTGGCCGGACACGACTTTTCCGCCGATAAACCAAAACTCGTCAAACGCCGCCGCGTTCACTGGCTGAAATGGAACGGCACACTCTCCATCGACAGACTCAATGATATTCTGTAAACAGCCTTTTTAAGGCCATCCAGGGGTCAGAGGAGAGGGGAAAACCATTTTGCCAAAACCAAAAAGTGTTTTCCCCTCTCCTCTGGACTCCTCTCCCCTTTCCCAAAAACGCTTTAATATGCTTTGCGGTTATAAATATTAAAACAAATGGTAAAGTTAAGCCGTTTATAGACCTACAGGCCGGTCTCACATTGCAACTCAAACCACTCTCCTTTCTGACAGGTTTGAGTAGACAAAAAGCCACTTTTAATCTTGCTGCAACGCCTTCGATTGCAATAAGTTAAAAATCTGTTTGCGCCAAAAATTTAATGGCGTGATTACACTAATTAACATTTTTTGCCGATTCATACTTCAGGGTGGCGAAGCCCCGATAAAAAAGTTTGGGATTCTTAAACCCTTTTCAAAGGGTTTAAGGCTCCCGCAGGGTCGCCGAAGGCATAAGGGCGTCCAAAGGCACTTACACATGAAAGTAATTCATTATTGTCAACATGTCCTTGGAATGGGTCATTTCTTTCGCAGCATAGAAATTGCCCGTGCCCTTGATCGTGAGCAGGTCATTTTTGTTGCGGGCGGAGAGCGTCCGGACCAGAATCTTCCGGCCAATGTGGACTACCGCCAGCTTCCCGGCCTGTGCATGAACGAAAAGTTCGGCGACCTCCGGCCTACCGATGAAGGACGTGATCTGGAAGAGATCAAGGCTGAACGGGCGCAAAGCATCATGCGTATCTTCGAGGAGGAAAAACCGGACATTTTCCTGATCGAGCTTTTTCCTTTCGGCCGCAAGGCTTTCCGCTTCGAGCTGATTCCGGTCCTCGATTCCATCAGGGAAGGACGCTTCGGGAACGTTCAGGTGGTCTGTTCACTGCGCGACATACTTGTGGAACGCAAAGACGGCGGCAAACATGAAGAAAAGGTGGTAAAATACCTTAATAAATATTTTGATATGCTGCTTATCCACTCCGACCCTGCCATTGCAGCTCTGGATGAAACCTTCGGACTTATGAACAGGATAGAAATACCCTGCCTGTACACTGGCTTTGCCGCCCGTAGACCGGCTCAGGGATCAAGGGAAAGAATCCGGGCCTCAATGGGCCTTGCTGACCATGAAAAGCTGCTCATAGCCAGTGCAGGAGGCGGCAAGGTCGGCGGCGATCTGATGGACGCTGTCCTGCGCGGATTTTCGGGTATGGACCTGAAAAACACCCGGCTGCTGATGCTGACAGGACCGTTTCTTGACCGGACCAGATTTGATGAACTGTGCGCCCTCGCTGCCGGACATGATAATATTGATGTTGAAAGGTTTTCCCCGGACTTCACAGGCCTGCTTGCAGCCGCCGATGCCATGATCTCCATGGCCGGATACAACACCTGCATGGACATCCTGACTTCCTGCATTCCCGCTGCTGTACTGCCCTTTGACTACAACCATGAGCAGCGCATGCGTGCGGAAAGAATAGCCGGATATATTCCGCTTAAGGTACTGGAACCGAAAGATCTTATTGCCTCAGCCATGGAAGATGTTATAAACGGCCTGTTGAATCGTAATCGAACTTCGCCCGATCATGGTATAAACTTGGACGGTTCAGGCAAGTCAGCCGCGATTTTAAGAGAAAGCCGGAAGTAGTTAATGTCTCACAGACCCGTTGCGTCAATCTGGAAGAATTCAATCTCCACACTGATCGAATCATTCGACCACTGGTGGAAGGAACTTGAAGCCGCTATCCCCGATAGCGGTTGTGATGTCTTTTTCCGTGCCGACGACATAGGCTATCCCGGCAGACAGTTCTCAGAAATGATCACGGTCTTCAAGAAGAATGAAGTCCCGCTGTCCCTTGCCCTTGTTCCGGCATGGGTAAACGAATCCCGCATCAGCGAACTGCTTGAGGTGCTTGGGCCTGACCTCGGCCTCTGGTGCATGCACCAGCACGGTTACCGGCACATAAACTGCGCAAAGGAAGGCAAGAAATTCGAGTTCGGTCCATCACGGGACAAGGCCGTAATAGCTGCGGAACTGACTCGTGGACGGGAAAAACTGGGCCGTCTTCTGGGCAGGAACTTCTGCCCGTTCTTCACTCCGCCGTGGAACCGCTGCAGCAGCGAAGCAATGCACTGCCTCGCGGACCTCGGCTTTGTTGCAATTTCCAGATCCATCAATGTGGCTCCCTGCCCGCTGGATAATCTTCCCGACCTGCCCATCAACGTTGACCTGCATACGATCAAGAAAAACAGTCCCGAAGCAGGAGTCAGGGAACTGCAACGTCAGTTTATGGATGCAGTGAAAACCGACTACGCAGGGCTGATGCTGCACCACCAGCGCATGAACGGAACAGCCGTTCTTTTCCTCGACTATCTTTTGGCAAAAATAAAAAGGACCCCCGGATTCAAAATCCGGGATATGAGGATGATGCTTTCCTAGCATCGCTCCCTGAAACCACGCTGTAAACACACCCCGCACACAAACTTTCCAGTAGACGTACACACCACGCCCGCGGCTTTGTCACGCCATTGCAAGAGAATCCGGCTTAGGCTCGAACATGAGTGCAAAGCCGCGAACTTAACAGCATCTTGACATTTTCTCTTTGCATTTCAGTACATTTTAGCTATCAAATAAATCTACACTCGTGACAGTTCTGTATCCGGTCCACAGATGGCCCGAATGCAGACTTATATCGTGTTCCCTGCATATCGCCCCTGACGGCATATATGTTATGAAGGCCATGATTATTTGTTATCCAGCAAAAGCAGGGATCTGCTCCTTCCCGGAACAGGTCCGGTAAAGATTTTTATGTCGCAAAAGAGAATACCCTTCCAGGACCCGGACTCAGCAACGGACATTGTCGCCCAGGTGGTGCTTCCGTTCGACAAGTCGTTTGAAATCAGCCTGAAAAGCCTGAAATCAAGATTCCTGCGCAACATGGTCACGGTCACCAGCCTTATTCTGGCGGTTTCATTTCTGGCCTATGTCCTAGTAGGCAGTGATATTTCAAACGGGCTATACAATTCAGGTGATCCCGGACTGATGAAAGCCCTTGAGAAATCGGGCTATGAGGCCGGTGGCAGTGCAAAAGAACGCTGGATTGTAATCCTGTCCCTGCTTGTATGTACCGTGGGAATCGTAAACGCCCAGCTCATGGCGGTCACCGAACGGTTCCGGGAAATCGGAACCATGAAGTGCCTCGGTGCGCTGGACAGCTTTGTACTGCGCCTGTTCGTGCTCGAAGCCTCCATGCAGGGTGTTGCCGGGTCAGTACTCGGGGCACTGTTCGGGGCGCTCATCGCAATTCTCATCGGCATGCTGCGCTTCGGATTCGAAGCTTTGACCATGCTTTCCCCGGCAGAGGCCGGACTGTCCATTCTTTACTCCATAGGAGTGGGATTCGGGCTCAGCCTGCTGGGAGTAATCTACCCCGCTTTCATTGCCGCCCGCATGCGGCCCATCGAGGCCATGCGGGTTGAGGAATAAATTTCATATAAACCAGAAGAAATAATACAAAGGCGAAATATATGGCCGATCAGCACACCATCGTCCGGGTTTCCGGAGTCAAAAAAAACTTCAAGCTCGGCAGCACCGACGTTCAGGCCCTCAAAGGTGTAGACCTCGAAATCTACGCCGGGGAATACCTCTCAATCATGGGCCCTTCAGGTTCCGGCAAGTCCACCCTGTTCAACATGATCGGGGGGCTGGACAAGCCGTCCGAAGGCAAGGTCTACATCGATGAAGTGGACATCGCCCAGTTGGACGCCTTTGAGCTGGCCTGGCTCCGCAACCGCAAGATCGGCTACATATTCCAGACCTTCAACCTCATTCAGGTCATGACCGCGCTGGAGAATATCACCCTGCCCATGATCTTCGCCGGTGTGCACAACGATGCAGCCGTTGCCAAGGGGATAGAACTGCTCGACCTCGTGGGTCTGAACAAGCGCTACAACCACAAACCGCAGGAACTCTCCGGCGGGCAGCAGCAGCGCGTGGCCATTGCCCGTTCGCTTGCAAACGACCCGGCCATCATCCTCGCGGACGAACCCACCGGGAACCTTGACCTCTCCACCGGGGAGGAAATCATCAAGCTTATGAACCAACTCTCCAAGGAACGCGGAGTTACCATCATCACCGCCACCCACGATTACAAGATGCTCAATGCGTCTGACCGGGTGGTCTGGATCGAGGACGGCATGATCAAGAAAATACAGGACCGCGACCAGCTCAACATCGACGTTGGCTGCATCCGCATGGCCTGATCCCCGGAGGCTCACTGATGTCAATGCCATCCGAAACAAACAGATATTTACGACCGTTTGCAGTCCTGCTGGCTCTGCTTGCGGTTCTGACGCTGATCGCTCCCGGCAAGGCTTCGGCCTCGCCGGAGACCATCCGGCAGACCATTACCGACCTGTCATCCTTCGGCGGCCGTACCATGGGCTCCAAAGGGGCAGACAAGGCCGCAGAGTACATTGAGAAGAAGTTCAAGGAACTCGGCAGATTCAAGACCGGTAAACACCTCTTCCTGACACCGGCCATAGTCGGCGGAGATGTTACTTTCACCCTTGGAAGCGGCAAAAAGGCAAATGTACGCCCGGCCAGATTCAATGCCATCACCCCTCCCGCAACTCCGGTAAAAGGGCTGCACGGCCCGGTCATTTACGTGGGCAAGGGCCGCCTTGACGATTTCAACGGCCTGCCGGTACACAACGCCATCGTGCTCATGGACATGGATTCCGGAAAAAACTGGCTCAACGCAGCCAGTCTCGGGGCTTCGGCACTCATCTATGTGGATAACGGGCCGACCCGCAAAGGATTTTTCGAAGAAAAGCTTGAGCTTTCTCCGCTTGATTTCCCGCGCTATTACATCAGCGGTTCAGAAGCACGCTCCAGCCTAGGCCTGATCAGCGACAGCAGAAAGAAACTGCTCGACGATTCCGGTTTCCTGCATTCCAAGAGCGGTTGGGAGCGGATTGAAGCTGAAAACGTCTACTGCATAATCGAGGGAAGCGATCCCGAACTTGCCGAACAGCTGGTCATAATCGAAGCATTTTACGACTGCTCTACATATCTTATGGGCGGCACACCCGGAGCGGACGAAGCCCTGTCCGTGGCCTCGCTCATCGAGATGGGAAAAAAGCTGGCCGAAAACCCGCCCAAACGCTCCGTGCTCCTGCTTGCAACGTCAGGACACGGTCAGTCCCTGCGCGGCATGCGCGAATTTATTGAAGCCGTTTCCGGCAAGAGCAAAAACCTGAAGGTGCTCAAGGCCGAACTGCGCAAGAAAAAGGACAACGCGGCACTGATTCTGGACGGTCTGGAACAGGACAATCCTCTGGCAACGGAAGTGGCTGCACAGAATCCGGAGCTCTACGAGCTGCTCTACACCGCGCTGAAAAACCAGATCAAGGACGAAGTGGACATCATCAGCAAGGAGCTGATGCACCAGAGGCTTCAGGAAGATGCCGACAAGGATGCCATTGCCGCACTTGATAACCGCCGCAAGCTCCTGCGCCGCATTTCATGGAAAACCGACTATTCGGACCTGCCGTCTGAGGAACTTGCCGCTGTAAAGGACCTTTTCCCAAAAGTCCGGGAAAAGGTGGATACCGTAAGGCACGACATCAAGCAGCAGCTTGAAGCGGTTCGCAGTGCCCGCGAACTGCGCACGGTAGTGCGTTCCAAGGAACCGGTATGTTTTATCTCCCTCTATCTTTCCAGCCACGGCGAGGGAGTGGGAGCCTTCGGGCAGGGCTGGTTCTATGAACTGCGTCCCAGCATCAACCTTTCACGCACATTTTCACAGATAAACAACATCCTCGGAGATGCCGTACCGGAAACTGAAAAGGAAACCGGAACAGAAGGGATGTACCGCGACACCCTGCGCCCGGACCAGAGCCGTCCGTGGCAGACATGGCTGCTCGACAAACCGCAGTTCAGCAGTGAAATAGCAACCATGGCCGGGGAACTGGGATTCACCTTCGCCACGGTCAACGACGGGCGCGCCTTGTGGGGTACACCGTACGACACCGTTGAAAACATGAACTGGGATTCCATTGAAAAGCAGGGCCAGCTCATCGAAGGTCTAATCCGCAAAATAGCCGGGACCGCGGGAGAACTTACCACCAAGAAACCGCGCAAAGGCTTTGCCTTACTCAGCGGCAAGGCCCGCTTCATCAGGCAGGGAGAACTCTTTGCCGATCAGCCCGCACCGGGAACCATCTTCATGGGCTTTCAGGGCCAGACCAGATTCTATGCCCTTGCCGACTCCGAAGGAGATTTCCAGTTCAGCGGTCTGGCCTCCAAGAAACTGGTGCAGAACAAACTCATCATTGAAGGCTACAGATACAACAAAGACGGACGCATAGTCTGGGCCATCGACAAGAAACAGACCGGCAAGAACGCCTACAGGGTCAAAATGCACAGGCTGGACATGGAAACCAAGCTTGTCATGTTCGGCTGCCGCCAGACCACCCTGTTCGACCTGCTGACCCCGCGCACCTTCCGCTACATGACCAAAATCGAGGTTCTCGACGGTGCGCGCGACGCCCAGCCCATGCACTACTGGTTCAGCCGCATCGATACCCGTTCCTCCACCATAGCCAGTATATTCCTTGAGCCGGACGTTCCACTCAAGATGACCCTGTCCGACACTCTGCTCAACCGCAAGATGATCCTCATCCATTCCAAAGCGAGCGACCCGGCCGGAAACGGATACAATCTTGAGGAATGGCCCATCATCCCGGCCACCAACCACCGTGCGGCAACCGACATGTGGAACCTGTTGGGACCGCGCATCAGCAACCTTGAGGAACACGGCATAGTAAACCAGCGTATCAGGGATCTCGAGAAAATGGGCTCCACAGCACTGGCAGAAGCCGGAAAAGCATACAAGGAACGCCGCTACGACGATTTCATGAAGGAGTCGCGCACAGCCTGGGCGCTGGCCTCACGCGTCTATCTGGACGTGGACCAGACCCAGAAGGACGTACTGGTGGGCGTACTCTTCTACATCGCCCTGTTCATCCCCTTCGCCTACTGCATGGAGCGGGTGATCTTCTCCTTTGCCGACATTCACAAGCGGATCATCGGCTTCCTGGCGATTCTCGCGGCAGTTATCACGGTCATTTATTCCGTGCATCCAGCATTCGAGCTGACTTACAGTCCCATGGTCGTTATTCTGGCCTTCTTCATTCTCGGCCTCTCGGTCATGGTTTCGCTGATCATTTTCTTCAGGTTTGAAAAAGAAATGATCCTGCTGCAGCAGCGGGCGCACCGGACCCAGACCTCCGAGATAAGCAAATGGAAGGCCTTCACATCCGCCTTCGTCATCGGGGTAAGCAACCTGCGCCGCAGGAAGATCAGGACCTTCCTGACCTGCCTGACCCTGACCATCCTGACCTTCACCATCATGAGCTTTACCGCGGTAAAGTCCCTGCGCGAACACACCTACGTGCTCTACAGCGACAGCAAGCCCTACTACGGTCTGTTCATGAAAAACATAGGCTGGACCGACCTGCCCCGCGAAACTCTGGGCATAGTCTCCAACGACTTTGACGAGAGCGGCATAGTTGTCCCGCGCGGCTGGATGGAACTCAAGGACATGACCACTCCGGCCGTGACCCCGGTAAGCTTCGGCGACAGGCAGGAAGAGGTCAAAGGCCTTGTGGGCCTGAGTCATCGTGAACCGGAAGTCAGCGGCATCGACAGGATTCTTGTTGAAGGCAGCTGGCTTGCTCCCGGAGCTGAAAACCAGATTCTGCTTTCAAGCGAAATGGCAGCGCGTCTCGGAGCCAAGGCCGGTGACACCGTCAATGTATGGGGAGCCGGTTTCGTGCTCAGGGGCATATTCGACGGCAGGAAATTCAACGAGCACACCGATCTCGACGGCGAACCCATGACCCCGGTAATCTTCCCGTCCTCCGCGGCGCAGGAACTTACCGAGGTTGAAGCCGAAGCCATCGAAGCCGGTGAAGACATCGACACCTTCCAGGGCCGTTATACCCATATTCCCGGTGAAGTTACCGCCATTATCCCCTATGAGACCATCATGGCCATGGGCGGACAGCTCAAGGCCGTGGCCATCGGACCGGTTAAAGGCGAATTCCCGCAGGAGACGGTCAACAGGCTCGTGGACCGCTACGGTCTGCCCATCTTCAGCTGCGACCAAAGCGGGACCTACATCTGTCAGGCATCGGACAGCATGAACTACTCCGGTGTGCCCAACATCATCATCCCGCTGATCATATCCGCGCTGATCGTGCTCAACACCATGATCACCAGCGTTTACGAGCGCAAAAAGGAAATTGCGGTCTACACCTCCATAGGTATGGCACCGACCCACGTCTCCTTCCTGTTCATCGCCGAAGCCATTGCCTTTGCGGTCATCAGCGTTGTCGTGGGCTACCTTATCGCCCAGACCGCTTCGGGGCTTCTGGCCGGAACGCCGCTCTGGGCAGGCATGACCGCAAACTATTCCTCCATGGCCGGGGTTGCGGCAATGGTTCTGGTTATCGCAGTCACCCTGATCTCGGTAATCTATCCCTCCAGAGTAGCGGCAAACATCGCCATTCCCGACGTAAACCGCTCATGGAAAATGCCGGATACCGACACGAACACCATCGAGGCCACCCTGCCCTTCCTGCTCAAGCATGAGGAACAAAAGGATGCGGGCGGTTTCATGCTCGAATATCTTGAAGCGCATACCGATGTTTCGCATGGACTGTTCTCCACCTCGGAAATCGAGGTCAACTTCAGTCAGGAACAACTGCCCAAGTCCACCTGCGACCTGCTTGATGGCTGCCCGGACCACATCACCTGCTTCCGCTTCAACGTGCGGGTCTGGCTTGCCCCCTTCGACTTCGGGGTAAAGCAACAGGTGGAACTGCGTTTCAGGCCTGCAAAGGTTCACCCGCAATTCCTTGAAGCAGTCCTGCTCATCACCCGCGAGTCCGGGGAAATCGGTGCGTGGAAAAGGCTGAACAAGGATTTCATCAACGCCATCAGGAAGCAGTTCCTCATCTGGCGCTCCCTTGAACCGGAAAAACAGAAGTCCTTCCGCGATAAGATCCCGGAAATGATGGCCTTCGGCTTTACCGGACTGAACACCAAGAAAACTCTTGCGGACCTGTAAATAAGGGATTCTTCATATGCATGGTAAAATACGTAAAAGGGCGATCCTGCTGGGCATATTCTTCGGCCTGCTCATCTGCGCCTTCACGCCCTTCAACAACGCATACCTGAACGCCACACCGCTGGCGGGCGGACATTTCCCGCTGGCGCCGTTCTTCATACTGGCCTGGCTGACCGCCATTTCGGCCCTGCATCACAAGGTGCTGCGCTCAAGGCCGCTCATGACCGGCATGGACCTGATGACCATGTGGATACTGACCGTGATCGTCTCCGGCATATCCTACACCGGTCTGGCCCGAACCTTCTTCATAAACCTGACCGCGCCATTCCATTTCGCCACCATCGGCAACAAATGGAAGGAAGTGCTGCAGCCGCTCATTCCCGAGGCCCTGCACCCCGCCGACCACAAAGTCGTGGAGGAGCTGTACAACGGAATCAAGGGCGGACCGTTCATGGACAACTTCGAGGTCTTCACCTCCATCCCGTGGTCCTCATGGATCACGCCGTTCATGTGGTGGGGAGCCTTTATCCTGCTCTGCTATTTCATGATGCTATGCCTGACCAACATATTCAGCCGCCAGTGGGTGGAAAACGAGCGACTCAACTTTCCCCTGCTGCAGCTGCCCAGATTCATGGAAGAAGCGCTTGATCAGGGGCTCTACGGATCGTTCCTGAGCAACAAATTCTTCCTCATCGGCGTAATATTCTGCGTCTGTCTGCACCTGATGAACGGGCTGCACTTCTACATCCCCTCGGTGCCGGAAGTTCCTACCCTGGTCCTTGCAGGCCAGTATTTCGCGAAGACAGGCCTCTTTTCCGGGTTCTACAAGCTCAAGATCTACTTCTACCCTGCTTTCGTAGGATTCGCCTTCCTCGCATCACGCCAGATTTCATTCAGCTTCTGGGTCTTCTTCCTGCTGGGCGGACTTTTCTACGGTATCCTGAGTGTTGCCGGCCTGAACATCCCGGCCTCGGCGCTCGGCGTAACCTTCGGTCCGACCCTGACAAGACCTGAAGAAACACAGATGATCGGCGCGTATCTGGTCTTTTTCGTATTCATCGTCTGGCTGGCCCGCCAGCATCTGCTGCAGGTCATCCGTGAAGCCTTCGGTGCCGAATCCACTCAGGGACAGGCCGAATGGATGTCCCTGCGTTTCTCCTTCTGGGGACTGATCATTTCCGGCGGGCTGCTCACTGCATGGTGCGTCTATTTCGGTATCCCCATGCTTGTGGCAATGGTTGTGCTCATCGCCTTCTTCATCTTCACACTTGTCGCCTCCAAGGCCATATGTCAGGGCGGTATAGCCTATTTCACCCTGACTGCCGCCCCCCTCGACGGGGTAACAACCCTGCTCGGGACCAAATTCTTCGGAGCGGCAGGCATCGCCGTTGCCGCAATCTGCCAGAAAGTGCTCTTCGTGGACCTGCGTGAATCACTCATGCCGTCTCTCGTACACGGCTCCAAAATCAACGAATGGGTACGCAACAAACGCATGTTCCTGGTCGGGATCACCGTAATCCTGCTGCTGGGCATAATCGTATCTTTCGGGGCCATGCTCATGGTCTGCTACAAGTACGGCATACGCGAACTTCAGCTCGACTGGGCAACCAGAACGTCCATGAGCGTCTACGACAACGTGGTGCGCATTGTTCAGGAACCTGAACAGGCCAGCCACTGGGTTTCAACCTTCGCCACTGTCGGTGCGGTTATCATGTTCGCGCTGGTCGTGGCCTACAACAGACTGCCGTGGTGGCCGCTGCATCCAATCGGATACCTGACCGCCTACAGCTCGGCCATGAAGATCCTCTGGTTCAGCTTCTTCCTCGGCTGGCTCTGCAACCAGCTTACACTTCGCTACGGAGGCGTTGGACTGTTCAAACGGGTCCGCTACCTGTTCTTCGGACTCATCATGGGTGATTTTCTCATGGGCGGAGCATGGGCGCTCTACGGACTGTACGCCGGACAAAGCTATCAGGTCCTGCCCGGTTGATGCCTCCGGCGGCCAAAGATGAAACTTTTTGAAAAAAGTTTCACCTCTGGACTCCCCTTCAAAAACTTTTAACAAGGCTTCGCCATCGTATGCGGAAGGTTCAGCCAGTAAATCAGCACCCCTGTTTTAAATAAAAATGCGGGATCAAAATTTTTTAAATAAATGACAAACATACAGCCCCCGGCGGCGAAGCCCCTTTAAAAGGTTTTGAAAAGGGGAGTCCAGAGGGGAAAAACTTTTGCAAAAGTTTTTCCCCTCTGGCCGCCGGAGGCACACCACGGAAAAAAGTATGTACGACGATAAAGAGTTACAAGAGTATCGGGACCTGTTGAAGACTCCGACGAAATTTGAGGAGGGCTTTGACTGGAAGACGGTTGTCGGTGCGATCTTCATCGGTTTCCTGATGATGCCGGGAAGTATGTACCTGCAGTTGGTCATCGGTCAGGGAATCGGCCCGGCTGCACGCTGGGTTACCATCATCCTTTTTGCCGAAATCGCCAAGAGGTCGTACACCGAACTCAAGCAGCAGGAGATTTTCCTGCTCTACTACATGGCCGGTGCCGCACTGGCCTCGCCTTTTTCGGGTCTGTTGTGGCAGCAATACCTTGTGCAGTCGGATGCAGCGCGAATGCTCGGGCTTACCGAGTTCATACCGGCATGGGTAGCCCCGCAGCCCGGTTCGGAATCGCTTCTGGAACGCACGTTCTTCCACCGCGACTGGCTCATACCCATATTGTTGCTGGTGGGTGCGCAGATCGTCCAGCGGATAGACCACTTCGGGCTTGGTTACGCGCTCTACCGCATCACATCCGATGTGGAAAAGCTGCCCTTCCCCATGGCCCCGGTCGGTGCACTGGGTACTATGGCCCTTGCAGAATCCACCGAGGAAAAACAAGCCAGCTGGAAATGGCGGGTATTCTCCGTGGGCGGGGTCATCGGGCTGGCCTTCGGTGCTGTCTACGTGCTGCTGCCTGCTGTTTCGGGCCTGCTGTTCACCGAACCTATCAGACTCATCCCCATCCCGTGGATTGAGCTCACGCCCTATACGGAAAAAATACTTCCCGCTGTGGCAACCGGTATCCAGTTCGACCTCGGCCTGTTCTTCATCGGCATGGTACTGCCCTTCTGGGCGGTCATCGGCGGGCTGATCGGTATCATCATCACTTTCGCAGCCAACCCGGTACTGTACGAGCACGGCATACTGCACCGCTGGCATCCGGGCATGGAAACCGTCGAGACTGTTTTTGCGAACAACTTCGACTTTTATATGAGCTTTTCCATCGGGCTGGGTCTTGCAATCGGTATCATCGGCATATGGTACGTTGCCAAGTCGTTCCGTGGCGAACACGCCAAGACCCGCGAATCGTGGAGCAAACTTTTCGAGCCCCCGGCAGGACGCGGGGACATCAACTTCTGGGTGTCCATCGCCATCTACGTGTTCTCGACACTTGCCTACGTGGGCCTGAGCCTCTTCCTCGTACCGAACTTCCCGTGGATATTCTTCCTGCTGTACGGATTCATCTACACCCCGGTGATCTCCTACATCACCGCACGTATGGAAGGTATAGCCGGACAGTTCGTCAGCCTGCCGCTGGTGCGTGAGGCCAGCTTCATCGCCGGGGCAAAATTCTTCGGCTATCAGGGCATAGAAATCTGGTACGCACCGATCCCGATCCACAACTATGGTGAAGCTACGGTTCACTTCCGCGAAATCGAGCTTACCGGAACATCCATCCGCGGCATCATCAAGGCCGAGCTGGTGGTTTTCCCGGTGGTCATGATAGCCAGTCTGCTGTTCTCGCAGTTCATCTGGCAGCTTGCTCCGATTCCGTCCTCCAACTATCCCTACGCGCAGGAACTCTGGCACCTGCAGGCACTGAACACCCTGCTGATGCAGACCTCCACGCTTGAAGGCAACTCCCTGTTCTTCCAGGCCCTGAGCGGACCTGTGGTAATGGGCGGTATCAGCCTGGGACTTGTGCTCTACGCCATTCTGAACGCCATGGGCCTGCCGGTCCTGCTGGTCTATGGGGTAGTCAGAGGGCTGGGCCAGAGTACGCCGCACGGCTTCATCCTTGAAGTCACCGGGGCGCTCATCGGCCGCTACTTTTTCCAGAAAAAATACGGTGCCATGTGGCGGCAGTACGCACCTGTACTGCTGGCAGGTTTCTCCTGCGGCATGGGTCTGACCGGAATGTTTGCCATGGGCTGCACACTCATTCTCAAGTCATTGGGAAAAATGGCCTATTGACGTCACTTTAATCTTATGATGTTTTGACAAACCTGCATGAGCTGGTAAACTCATGCAGGTTCTTTTTATATATGGCGATAGCCTTGACCCGGATGTTTCGCCAAAGCATGCCCCCAATCCTAGAAAACAGGTTATCACTGCTGATTTCAAGTTGAGAACTAGGGGGCAGGAAAATAAATCGTATCACGGTCCGCCTGCACAGCGGCCGCTTCCATCGGGGAACTTATATAATGGATCGTAAAAGAATTGCCTGGGACGGAATCAGCTTTGATATCCCGTCCGTCTTTGAAGTAAGCGGAATTGATAAAAAATTCCTGCAGCTCGACAACGGGGAGCAGCCCTGCATTGAAATCCGCTGGTACGATGCAGGCAACACCTACAAGGAAAAGACCTACTTCCGCCAACTTGCAAAGAAAATAGAAGCCGCATCCGGAATCAAGATTGAATCCACAGTACTGCCCGGCTCATGGAAAAAACCGCTGGATAAATACGATGCAACCGGATTCTACTGGCAGTCGGATCTTACCTCCGGACGCGGAGTCATGTTCTATTGCAAAGAGGCCTCACAGGTTATGCTCGTCCAGTTCATCAACAAGTGTGACGACTGTACCGATGAGGGAGCGGTAATGCTTTTCGAAACCCTCAAGTTTCACAACAGCGGAACGGAAAAACCCTGGCGTATCTACGACATGCAGGCGAACATGCCGGTTGAAATGAAGCTGGATTCATTCGAATTCAAACCGGGCAGATTCATCCTGACCCTTGCCGATGGCAATGAAACCGTCTCATTCTACAGATTCAGCCCTGCTGACATAATCCTGAAAAGCACTACACTTGGCGAGTTTTCAAGGGAATTCTTCAAGGAAGATATTTCCAGACTGGGACTCTCCCGTGCAGAGCTGGAGCACAAATCCGGCGCAACCTGCATGTTCGGACAGAAAAACAAGCCTTCAAGGACCTCTCTGGCCATGGCCAGACTGAATCCGAAGAAACGCCCTTTCGCGCAGATTGAAGTCCGCTACACTCACGAGAGCAACCGCATTCTTGCAGTAATGGTCTGCTCCAGACAGGAACTTGCAGAAGACAGGGCCAAGTCAATTTTCACAAACTATGACATTATTCAGTAAAAAGAAAAAAATCGCCCCTGAAATGACAAGGGGCGAAGCCATGGCCTGCAAACCGTTGAAAAATCTGGATGTCGAAGAAACGCGTTCGGAAAATGGGCTTGTGCTCCTTGCCTATCCTCTGCGGCTGAAACCGCTTTTTGCTGATGTTGCCAAGCGGTTCGGCATGTGGAAAGAAGGCACACCGCCCATGAAAAGACTTGAGCTGGATGAAATGGGAACACTGGTCTGGGATATGATAGACGGCCGCAACAGTGTTAAGAAAATTGCGGCAAGCTTTGCGGAAAAATACAATGTACTCCCCCGGGAAGCGGAAGTGGCAACAGCATCATTCCTGAAGGATCTCGGAAAAAGAGGGTTGATCGCCTTCAGTTCCGGGGACGATAAAAACAGATAAAGAAGTTAGGCAGCACAGGCATCCTGCAGCCGGCCAGCTCAACTGCAGGTAAGCTTAATGTACTCCTCAAGGCTCACACCGTTCCAGACTTTACTTACCCAGTAAGCCGAAGCCCAGATCATCAGCGCGGTAGAATGAACGTCTGAAAGACGTTTGAGCTTGGCCTCAAGATTCGCCCGGCTGACTCCGTGTGTTACGTGCACGTTTTCAATCTCGCAAGCTTCCTCAATACGCAGGTAAAGATAAGCTCCCTTGCACTGGTTGGGCAGGATCTTCACCCCGCGATACGCTTCAAGAACGGTTTTAAGTTCCTGAACGTTCAATTCCTCCGCAACAGCACGCATGGATTTGAAAAACATATCCACAGCCCAGGGTAGAATAAATTCGGCCCCGGCACTCTTTGTCTTGAAATAATTTTTGAGCCACTGCTCGTGGTCATGCGTGATTCTGGCTGCAACCTGCGGCATATGGTCCTCCTAGGCTACTCCACTACTGATACAATAGCCTTAATAACCGCATTATGCAGTTTCATCAAGACTTTTTCTAGATTTTACGTAGAGCAATCCTAGCGGTCAAAACTTTCGCGTATCTGTTTGAAAAGACTGAATAACAAAGCATCAGGCACCGACTTGTCGTTAATATTCATGCTTACAATGCGAACCACAGTATTGCGGCTGGGTGTAACATTTTCCTCAGTGACAAGAACTATTTCCTTTTTCATGGACTCGTCACCTTCGCTTGCGGAAATAACCAGCACCCAGCAACCGTCCCGATGCTGCCATCTGAGATCAACACTGCGATGAGAATTAACACTGTTCTCGAGCAGTTTGACAAAGTCCTCAAGCGAAAAATGCTTGCGGCTTTTCCCGGCCACGCCAAGATACTCCCCTTCAGAATTCATGATAACAAGCGGACGTTCAAGATAGTCCACGGAAGGAAAGGAGGACTCATCCTGTGAACTGCCCTCGCCTCGATTGAGCAGCCTGAACAGTTCCTCACGATCACGTTTGAGCCGCCCTATCTCCATGGCCATATCGAGGATACGCTCATTGGTGTCCGCAGCCAGCTTGCGTTTTTCACTGCGCAGGTTCGCCAATTCTTCACGAAGATCACGGATTTCCACCTGGAAAAGTGCCTGGTTTGACAACAAGTCAGACACTTTGCCAAGCACGGAGGAAAGCCCGCAGATGACTGTCTGCATGTCACCTGACGGCTCCAGCCCAGCTTCGTTGATCAATTGTTGATCATTTTTAATTGAGTCGATTAATAAACCGAATTTCAAAGTTAATTCATTTTCAATTTGTTCAGTTGACCAATTCATACCATACATTTCGCGTATCCTCCTGAATACTTCCAAAACCTCAACGGAATACCGCTGCCGACGTCCTTCTCCGCCAATAGAAGGTAAAAATTTAGAGTACTTATCTCTATAGTAGACAACCGATGACGGAGGAATACCCAACCGCCTGCCTACCTCTCTGAGACTGATATACTGACCGGACATATCACCTGCACACTTGTTAATCATTAAACAACTGATCAATATATACACTACAGGAACAAAGGATTCAACTAAATACTGTTCAACATCACTATGATTTTGTTCAACTGAACAACAACCACACGGGAACACTGCAAAACATGCAGCAAATTCTTTTCACGACATGGACAAACAAAGGCGGATGATTATTTATTAATCAGAAGGGATGAACCTAGACGGAGGGTAAATAAAAATAGAATCGAAAAGTTATAAAATATGCGAATTGAGTCGCAACAAGAAACATTAGAGTGCGTAAAAGTGACGGAGTTACCTCCCACAGCCGCGTAGCGCGGCACACGCACTTTTTCTCTTGCCCTAGAGACAGCTGTTTGTGTATCCGATAATGAGAAACACATAGCTTTAACCGGCTTAACGATCAATCAGACTGCTTCGGAAAACGAGATAGATGCTAGAAAAAATCAAGACCACCAATCTTCAGAACGGGATGTTCGTTGTCTGTTCCGCAACCGGAATGGGAAGCCTTCCACCGGATCTTTCCAACAATTTCATTTCATCCAAAGAAGATATTACAGCAATCCTCAAACTGAACATAACCGAAGTTCTGATTGATTCATCCAAGTGTGCAGCCCCCAGAAACTGCTTCCCCCAGACCTCGTATTCCGAGGAAATTCTCTTTGCGCGCGAAGCCTACAACAGCGCTCTGGGCTGCATCCAGAAAATGTATGAAACAATCAGCAGAAGAGGTCCGCTCGAAATATCTGAGTACCAGAAAGACGTGGACCCCATGCTCGACTCCATAGAGCGCAACAGCAGCGCATCGGCCAGCCTGACTGTTCTGGCCCGCAGTGATCGCTACCTTTTCACCCACAGCCTAAACACCGCTATCCTGAGCGCCATTCTGGGCAGATACATGGGCCTTTCCCGCGAGTTCGTTAAGGAACTCTCCATCTCGGCAATGCTCATGAACATAGGTCAGGTGTGGCTCAAACAGGAAATTTTCTCCAAGAACGGCAAACTGAGCGCCTCTGAATTCGATGAGATCAAGCAGCACCCCCTGAGCGGCCAGAGCTACCTCACCCTGCAGAACGGGATTCCGGAAAATATTGTCAGGGCCGTATCCGAACACCACGAGAAATACGATGGTTCCGGATACCCCAACGGCCTTTCCGGAAACTCAATCTCGAAATACGCACGCATCATCTCCATTTGCGATGCCTACGATGCCATGACCGCTGATCGGCCCTACCGGGAAGCCCTGACTCCCAACATGGCCATCAAGCATCTCTACAGCATGACCAATTCATCCTTCCATCCGCGATATATCGAGAACTTCATCAAGTGCGTCGGAATTTACCCGGCGGGATGCTTTGTAAAACTTTCAGACGGAAGGTACGCCGTTGTTGTGGAAAACACTCCGCAGGCCCCGCTTCTGCCCAGGGTGAAAATTGTCTTCAACAGCCGATTCAAGGCTATCACTCCTGAATATGTAGACCTCTCCAAACAGCACGACAAGTCCCCGTACACCGGGCTTGAAATTGTAGAATGCATACATCCGAAGACGTTCCGGCTCGAATTGGAACGCTTCCTCTGGTAGGGACGCGTCACTTAAAGACAATCTCCACGCAACGGACATAGTTGCGCAACTGATCAAGAAGCTGCTGTACCTGCCTGAGCTCTCCGGCTCCGGCTGCTATCTCTATGGCCCGCCCGATCTCGGCCAGATGCAGGAAACCGTAATTCAGGGCCGAACCTTTGATATTGTGCCCCATTCGATAGGCTGTCTGCAGATCAGCTTCAGCCATAGCCTTCTCCAGCACGGCAATTTCCTCAAGGGTATTTTCCATGAACGCAGAAACCAGCCCCTCCAGGTCGCGTTCTATTTTTTCAATTATTATATCAGCCATATTCTCCCCGCATATTTTTATAAATATTTCGCAATGAATTTAACCTCTTTAGCCAAAACAGACAACAGATTCCGTTCCGTTTACCGACAGGTAGGGACAAAAAAAGCACCGCCCCTTTCGGGACGGTGCCTGCATTCAATTCAAGCTACTGTTTAAAAAAGCCTAATTCTCAAGCTGCTGGATTCCATCAAGCTTCCACATGGCATTACCTCCGGATTCCTTGATGAAATGCCAGACCTCTCGAACCTGGGACGGCTGGCTCTGTGAAGAATCTTCGCGAAGCAGCACATCGTAATAGACGGTAGCCATGGTCTTTCCGCCGTCTTCCTTTACTTCCAGAAGCCTTGCGTTAACCATCATGACCTCAGTCAGGGAAGGACCGGGATCTTCCTGTGCCTGTCTGCGGATTTCGTCAACCACGTCGGAAGTCGCAAACTGGGCAATGTCATTCATATCCCTATTATCCCATGACTTCTGGAGCCTGTTGTATACAGCCTTTGCCCCTTCAAGGAATTCTTCCTCGTCGAAACCGGCTGGTCTGCTTATGGTAGGCCCTGCATCGGCAACGGAGCCTGCCCCGGCATTTCCGGAAGGCTTGGAAGACAGATGTTCCCAGGCATTTTTAGCAGCATCCTCACGGCGTGCGTAGGGATCTGCATTGGAATTGTTCACGCCGTTCCCGGAAGACTGGGTTGGGCCGCGCTGATAGTTGCCCTGCTGGTACACGTTGTCCGAATTGCGACTGCGCGATTTGAAAAACTTAAATCCAAGATAGACCAGCAGACCGATAATCAGCAGATTGAAAAATCCGCCGCCCATGCCCCCGAATCCCCCCAGCATGGAGCCGAGGAATGTACCGGCAAGCAGACCGCCGAATATACCCATGCCGGTCCGGGCAAACCCGCCCTGCTGGGTACCGGCAGTGCCGGTGGACTGCTTCTGTGTCATTGTCGGAGAACTTGTGGGCTGCTTGTAAGTATTGGAGTAAGATGGCTTGCTGCCGAATGATTTACCGCCACCCAGTCTTTTTGCGTCCGCATCCCCTGCCGAGAAGGCAAGAAGACAGACCAGAGTCAACGGAAGAACCAAATACCCGAGTAGTTTCATCTAAGACCTCATATTCGTTAAAGTAAAAAAAGTGCGATAGGATACCGCACTTCAATACGTAATAACGGAATTGAGACCTGTCCAGAAAAACCGGTGATCATCAATTGTTTTTTTTCAGAAACCCCAACTCGACCATCGCGTTGCGCACGTCGGCAATCTCAATAGGCTTGGTAAGATACACCGAAGCACCGCCCCGGTAATACGCCTCCATGACATTGACCGGATCACCGAGGGCGGATGTCATGATGACTCGGGCCTCCTTGCGGGGCTCCACGCCCATTTCACGCTCAAAAGACCTAATCTCTTTCAGGGCCTCTATCCCGTCCATCCCCGGCATCATTATGTCCATGCAGATGAGATCATAGCCTGAACCGGTTTCAAAGGCGGTCCGGAACATGGACACTGCCTCCGTGCCGTTCTCGGCGCAATCACATTCGCCATAACTGTCCATAACATGCTGCATATATTTTCTGCTGGCGAGTTCATCTTCCGCTATCAGAATTCTCATAAATTACCCCTTGCTTCGCTTGAGCACTATTCTAATTATTAGACCACAGCAAAACTAAAGATACAAGCGCAATGAAACTATTCACCCCGGCGGAATTCCTTGCAGAGACTGGAAATGAAAGGTACGTATTCACAAAAAAACACAGGATCAGTTCATGATAGAAACAGTTTCTTCCATTGCTTCATTCATAGTCGGCAAATACGAAAGCAACCCCCACTGGGACCACTGGCCGTTCGGTCCGGGGTACGGAGATTTCTGGGCCTCAGCCCTTAAAATGCTCTTTGTCAGCGCAATACTCGGTGTTATTCTGATTTTCCTGCGAGTGCTGTTCGGTCCCAACGGAAAATTCCGTGACCCGGAAATTGACCGTGAAGCGGCTGAAATGCGTGAAAAAGCTCTGCAGGATCTTGAAGAGGAACTTAATAGCGGTAAAATTTCCGAGCTTGACTACAAATTCAAGAAAAAAAGGATCATGCACTAAGAGCATGGAAATATACAAACAAATATTCCGGGACTTCACCGCCCCTTATCTGCAAAAGGCCGCTCCGGAAAAGAAAGCCGATGTTGAGCTTAAATTCATGCACTCGTTTGAAGTGTATAAAAACAGTTGCGCCATCTGCGAATCCATCGACCTGACCGGAGAGCAGGCGGAAACGGTCCAGATTGCTGCACTGTTTCATGACACCGGACGCTTTCCCCAGTTTGAAAAATACGGGACTTTCCGAGACGCGGACTCCTGCAACCACGCAACAACTGGAGTGCGGACCATACTGCGCCACCACCTGCTGGAATCCCTGTCTCCGGCGAGACGCAAGAACATTCTGGCAGCCATTGCCCTGCATAACAGAAGGCAGCTGCCTGAAAAACTAGCGCCGGAAATCCGTCTGGCAACGGATATAGTCAGGGACTCGGACAAAGTTGATATAATCAAGATACTGCTTTCCCATATGCAGGACATCCGCCCTGAAAGCAACGTAGCGCTCATGGGGCTCAAGGACATACCGGGCCTTGTCAGCGAACCGGTCCTGCAATCCATCGAAAATGGTCAGCAGGCAAACTACCTTGATATGAAGAGCGTCAATGACTTCAGACTGCTTATCCTCAGCTGGGCCTACGACCTGAATTTCAGATGGTCAAGGCAGCAGATGAAATCCCTCGGACATGTGGATCTGCTGTTCTCACAACTGCCCGACACGGAAAGGATAACAAATCTTTACGATCCCATCATGGAACAGCTTAACTCTTGACCGTTTTTGTGGGATACTCGTTTCAGGCATTGCTTGTCTTTTTAAGGATGAATCTTACTTTATGAGTTATCACCAACTCATTCAACCTCATAACGGATAGCAGGAAATGACTGAAACCAACTATGACATCATCATCCTGGGAGCAGGACCCGCAGGCCTGCAAGCTGCAATCCATTCCGCCAGAAAAGGACTCAAGGTCCTGATTTTAGGAAAAAACGACAAGAGCAGCCTTTGGTGGGCGCACATTGAAAACTTCTGCTGCACACTTGAAATATCCGGGGAGCAGATCCTCAGAACAGGTCAGCAGCAAGCCGAAAGCTTCGGAGCGGTTTTCTTCAACGAAGATGTCCTGAAAATCAAAACCCCGGACCTGATGTCACCAGACGGGAACGGGTTTACAATCGATACTGAAACAAAACAGTTCAAGACCAAAGCAATTATCATCTGCACCGGAACAACCCGCAACAAGCTTGGTGTTCCCGGAGAAAAAGACCTCTTCGGCAAAGGTGTAAGCTACTGCATTGAATGCGACGGGAACTTCTTCAGAGGTGAAGAGGTTGCCATCGTAGGAGGGGAAAGCGCTGCCGCAGGCGGTGCACTGCACCTCTCGCACATCGCCTCCAAAATCCATCTCATCGCAAAGGAATTCAACTTTGCACCGGAACTGCTGGAACGCCTTAAGACCGAAAACATCATTATTCATGAAGGTGTTGAAGTCACCGAAATAACCGGAGACAGCGGCGTGGACGGGCTGGTTCTCGACACCGGCGAAAAACTTGCCGTGACCGGAGTATTCATCGAGCTCGGTGCCAAGGGCGTAATGTCTCTCGCCTCCGAACTCGGCATCCAGCTTGACGAATCAATGAAATTCATTGAAACGGATAAACAGCAGCGCACCAACGTACCCGGAATTTTTGCTGCCGGAGACATCTGCGGACCTCCGCTCCAGATGGCTAAAGCCGTCGGAGAAGGTTGCGTAGCCGGACTCAGTGCCGCCAAATACGTCAGAAAAACCTGATCGAAAAACACGAAAAAAGTCCGGTCCCTTAGCACAAGGAACCGGACTTTTTTATGAAATAGGTAAAGAGTTCAGCGCCTATCGTAGATATAGTTTGGATAAAGAACAGCAACCCCCTTCTGTTCCCCTGCCACATCCTCCGCAAGGACACCTACCGTGGCTATGATATTGAACCCGGAATCAACAAGCCCCCTGCGTACCTCTTCACAGAAATTCCTGTCCTCCGGGTACTTGGACGGTTTCATGAACAGCTTTTTCCAGCCCGAAAAACCGCTTTTGGAAAGATTTTCCATCACTGAAATACGCAGGTCCTCTGGTTGATACGAGACCAGAAAGACCGGAATGTTACGGGCCAGAAGAGATTCAAACAACTGAACCGAAGGCTCCACTGCCGGAAGTGCGCTCAGGATAACATGGGAATCCAGTTCCCTGCGTGCTTCGGAATTATCGGAAAAGCCCTGTTTCCTGCGCGCCGGGTAAGTGGACAGCAGAACGTCCTCAACAACCATGACCACGGCAGGATATTTGACCTTATCCGCCAGAGCCTTGTCCGCGGCTTCGGCAACAGTTTTAGCCCTGACACCTGCATCCTTAAGGTAATCACCGCCATCATAGTATTTTATGATCTCCGCCCGTGCCTGCGGCAAGGGGATCGGCCCATCGGAAGCTTTCACATAATCCTTTTTGCCGGAAACACACCCGGCAAAGCATAAAAGTACAACTACCAACATCAGGCGCAATTTCATGATATCAGCCCTCTCTAACAATTAAATTCATTTGATTACAAGGGAATACCATAACTACATAAGGCAGGACAAGAGGCACCGGGATTGGACTGGCTAAAAGTGCGCCGGAGACATCATTAAAAATTTAGTCCAAACTCAGTAGCCATGCATCTTACAGAGACAAACGAATCACTCCCCCGGCAATCAGGGCATTCAAGGCGATGGCTATACCGGCCAGCATAACAAGTCCGGCACTTGCCACCGGCAGATTTTCTATCCACCTGCGGGAACCGGAAAACTTCTCGGTCAGCCCGGAAGCCCGCACGGTCAGGATTCCGATGATGATAAGTACAGCGGCAAGGCCGAGACTGAAAGCGGAAATGAGCAGCAGCCCGAACACAATCCTGCCGAATGCAACCGAGGCCAGCAGCACCACCAGTGCCGTTGGACACGGAACCATTCCGCCCGCTATGCCCAGACTGAGCATGGACCACCACGAGACCGCCCCGTTCCTGTCGGAATGATCATGGTGATGCTCGTGATGGTGATGATGGTGCACCGCCCTCCTTGCCAGCATAAGATAGCCAACCACGAAGACAAGGGCACCGGAAAACGCTCCAAGCCATGGATAAAGATCACCCGGAAGAAAATAGCGGGACAGCAGCAGAGCCGCGATTCCAAGCACAAGCACGCTGGCAACATGGGTTATGGTCACGATTATCCCCAGTGTGAAGGCATCCCGGATGCGCCCGCTGCGGCCTATCAGATACGCCGCTACCATGGCCTTACCGTGCCCGGGGCTCAAAGCGTGGCCCATGCCCAGCACAAAAGCCAGTCCCAGAGCAAACAGGGCTGCTCCGGTCCCCAGATTCTCCCGTGAAAGGTATTCCTTGAGCGCGGCCTGGCTGGGGTCCTCCTTCGGCTCTGGGCGAAGGGAATTTCCGCCAGTCAGGCCGGAGTCCGGTATCTCTCCGTCACGCTCATCCAGTGATTTGAAAAAGAACTGGTAATTCAATTCACGCGAATCAGGGGAGGTTCGTACCACGCTGAATCTGGGATCGGCCTGAACTTTCCACTTAAGCCATTTCAACTCACCAGCCCTGAAATTATGATCGGAAAACCGCAGATAATGCTTGGACGCGTCCTCGCCGCTTAGCGGGACCGAATACACAAGATTGGACCGGAGCCCGTTATTATAACCACCGGGAGCCGGGGAAACGGAATCGTAATAGAGTTCCGGGGTCACAAGCCGATCATCAAGGTGAATTTCAAGGTTCGGAAGCAGAATTGCGCTTATCGCCTTGGACAGCTTTGCCTCCTCCAGAGATGAAACCTTCCCGTCATTGTCGGCATCAGGAATAAGCGTGGCGGTAATGGAAGGACCAATAGCGGTATTGTAAGCTATCAGAAGCCGCGCCCCCTCATTCATGACCGTTGTCTCCTGCACCACCTCACCAAGAGGATGTGCGTGCGCGATAACGCATGTCTGGCAGCTGATCAGAAACGCCAGTATGGCAAAAACATTTTTCACGTAATTACTTCTCACTCAAATATCATTTGATGCGCTTTGTGCTTTTGACAGTTTGATTTAGCCTCCGGCGGCTTAAAATCTTTTAGTATGGCTTCGCCGTTTTATACGGTACAATGAACAATTCCATGAACCAACACATTTCATCAAAAGCCTTGCCGTTGCCCCTCAGAAGATCGCCGGGTTCATTCCGCAATGAGATATCCGGGCCGAAATCTTGTCCCTTAGACTGAAACAACTGCCTGCAATCGATAAATATGTGCCACATATTCCCAGACTTCGCACGCCATGCCAAGCATATTGATAATTACCTCCGTCGCTGACAAGTCATCTGTTTGTGACAATCGTATTGACAGCAGACTTTCGCACAGCTATAAGCCACAAAAGTGACCATCGGTCACTTTATGACCGGAGGTCGCAAAACCGTTTAGCAGCACTTCAAATGGCCAGAAAACAACAGGAAAAATCACAGCAGACCAAGCATGAACTCATGGCGGCAGCCAATGAGCTTTTCGGCCGGAAAGGTTACATGGAAACAACCGTGGCCGAAATAACCAAACATGCCGGGTACGCCAAGGGCAGTTTCTACCGCCACTGGGTGAGCAAGGACAAACTGTTTCTGGAAATCGTCGAAGACAAGCTGACCAGCTACCGCAACTCCCGCGATGATCGCCTAGAACGGGCCGAGACACTTGAAGAAGTGATGCACATCATCTGGGATTTTCTGGAAAACATTGTCAGTGACAGGAACTGGGCAAAAGTATTTCTGGAATTCACGGTCTATGCCGCGCGCATACCTGAACTTCGTGAAGACCTCAGCCTCAGTCAGTACAGGCTTTCCGAGGACGTCTTTGCCGATCTGGTGCGAGGTTACATAGAGACCGACTACCCGCCGGAAAAAATCGGTGCCTTCAACACGGTCCTTTTTGAAGGATTCATGGTCCAAAGCGCACTTGAAACCGGCATTGTGAACTTCAAGGATATTCGCGAGGCGGCAGTCACTCTGGCGCTCACCAATGGACTCAAAAAAGCCTGATATCACAGGCTTGAATTTTTCATAAAATCGGAGGCACTATGAAAAAGCTTTTACTCACCGTCATGGCAGCAGCAGTCTGCATGGTGGCTATGCCACTCAGCGCAGGCGCTAAATCAGTCAACCTGACCTACTCCAACTTCTTCCCGCCGACCCATGTCCAGTCCAAGCTGGCTCAGGAGTGGGCCGATGAGGTTGCCAAACGCACAGAAGGCCGCGTGACCATCGCATACTTTCCCGGTGGAACACTGACCAAGGCCAAGCAGTGCTATGACGGCGTAGTGGAAGGCCTTTCCGATATCGGCATGTCCGCACTCGCATATTCCCGCGGACGTTTCCCCACCATGGCGGCTGTCGACCTGCCCCTCGGCTACAAATCCGGTGTTGCAGCAACCACTGTAGCCAACTCCGTATACGAAAAATTTCAGCCTGCTGAGCTTGATGACGTAAAAGTCATGTTCTTCCATGCCCACGGTCCCGGCCTGCTCTTCACAGCAAAGAAGCCGGTTAAGACCCTCGAAGACATTCAGGGCATGAAACTCCGCGGAACCGGTAACTCCGCCCAGCTTCTGAAGGCACTCGGCGCTGCTCCTGTTGCCATGTCCATGCCCGACACCTATCAGGCCATCCGCAAAGGCGTAGTAAACGGAGGTGTCTATCCCATGGAAACCAACAAGGGCTGGAAAATGGGTGAGGTAGTGGATTTCTGCACCCTTGACTACCCCGTCGGCTACACCACCACCTTCTTTGTAGTTATGAACAAAGACAAGTGGAATGCTATTTCCGAACAGGACCAGAAGGCAATCATGGCCCTGAACAAGGAATTCTCCGCCAAACACGCTCAGGCATGGGATGAAAGCGACAAAATCGGTCGCGAATTCCTGACAGAAAAAGGCGGACAGTTCATCGAACTGAGCGCAGAAGAAGGCAAACGCTGGAAGGATAAAGCAGCTCCCATGATGGATGAATACGTAGAAGCGACTAACAGCAAAAAACTCAACGGCAAAGAGATTCTGGACTTTACCGTTGAAACACTTAACAAAGTTCAGTAGCTTCTCGATAACATAAAATTATCATCCCCCGCCCTGCTTTGCTCGGCGGGGGAAAAGTGTTTTTTAGACGGCAGTAATATACTGTTGGCAGTGAAAGATGAAGATTGAATAAAGGCGAGCATTAAAGATTGGAGTGAGTTGTGAGCAGTTTTAAATTTTCTGGTCTGGTGGACGGACTGGAAGCGGTACTGAAAAACATTGCCGCAGTCTGTCTGATAGGTATGGCCCTGCTGACCGGGGCGGACATCATTTCGCGAGGTGTGTTCGGTTCGCCCATTTTCGGGGTTGAGGAAATAGTTACGATTCTGGCGGTGCTGACCACAGGCCTGGCCCTTGGATACACGCATTCCCAGGGAAGCAACATCGGTGTGGAATTTCTTTACAGCAAGCTCGGCAAACGCGCCCGCCGCGCCCTCAAAATAACCACAAACACCATCAGCGCGGCACTCTTCGGCACGGTGACATGGAGGCTCTACCTGTACGGATGCAGCATACGCGAATCCGGCGAGGTTTCCATGACCCTCGAACTGCCCACCGACCTGATCATTTTCGCTCTGGCCTTCGGTTTCGGCTGTTTCACCCTCACAATCATCAAGGAGCTGGTCATGCTCCTCGCAGTGGAGGAATAGAATGGAACCGACCACCATTGGAATCATCGGCGTCTTCGTCATGCTGGCCCTGTTCCTGACACGCATGCCCGTGGCATATGTAATGACCCTTGTGGGCGTAGGCGGATTCTCCATGCTCATCTCGCTCAAAGGCGGCATGAACCTGCTTTCGCGCAGTTTTTATGATACTTTTTCATCCTACAGCCTTTCCACCATCCCGCTGTTCATACTGATGGGCCAGCTGGCCTTCAACAGCGGAATCAGCCGCAAGCTGTACAGCACAGCCTACCACTTCCTCGGACACATTCAGGGCGGACTTGCCATGGCGACCGTTGCGGCCTGCACCGCCTTCGGCTCCGTATGCGGTTCCAGCCCGGCCACTGCAGCAACAATGGCCACCGTCGGCATCCCGGAGATGAAACGCTACGGTTATTCAAACACCCTTGCCGCAGGTTCCGTCGCATCCGGTGGCGGACTGGGCATGATCATGCCGCCGAGTGTCGTGCTCATCGTCTACGGAGTGCTTACCGAGCAGTCCATAGGCGCGCTTTTCATGGCCGGGATCATCCCCTCGCTGGTGCTGACAGTGCTGTTCATCGCGGCAATCGGCATCATCTGCCACCGCAACCCGCAGCTCGGACCCAAGGGCGAAGAATTTTCCTTCGGCGAAAAAATAAAATCCCTGATAGGACTGGTCGACACCATCGCCGTATTCGGGCTGGTCATCGGCGGTATGTTCTTCGGATTTTTCACCCCCAACGAATCAGCGGCAGTGGGCGTGCTCGGCATCCTTGTGCTGGGCATCATCAAACGCCAGCTTACCTGGCAGGCCTTCGTCAACTCGCTCTATGAGACCCTGCGCACTTCCTGCATGGTGCTCTTTCTCGTTGCCGGGGCGGTAATTTTCGGCAAATTCCTGGCCGTCACCCGCATTCCCTTCAACGTGGCTGAATGGACCGCCTCCTTTGACCTGCACCCGCTGATCATCATGTCCATGATTCTGGTCATCTACTTCATCGGCGGATGTTTCATGGACGCGCTGGCCCTGATAATGCTGACCATCCCGGTATTCTACCCGGTTGTTACGACCCTCGGTTTCGACCCGATCTGGTTCGGGGTCATTATCGTGCTCGTAACCCAGATCGGGGTAATCACACCGCCGGTCGGGATCAACGTCTACGTGGTTTACGGCATGGCCCAGAAATTCGCCCCGGACATCACTCTGGAGGAAATTTTCAAGGGAACCATGCCCTTCCTGCTGGCGATTATCGTAGGTATCGTGCTTTTCGCCATCTTCCCGCAGTTGATTCTCTTCCTTCCGGAAGCTATGTATTAGGAAAGCGATGTCTTAAAGTCCGAAGCTATGTACTGAAACAGGATGCAGCATACCGGTAAGCGTCTTGCTTTCCGCAGCGTAAAAATATCCACGGACAGGCCGCAGTTATGCCATCGTTTGGCAGAACTGCGGCCTTCTTTGTGCGTGAACAATCTTCAAGCATCCGCAAGTATCAATACCGAAAACATCATAAAACCGGAAAGGCAAACGGGAGGGACAGATGAATGAAGAGAAGGAAAAAATAGATATCAAGGAAGTAATCGAGAAAAAGATACCTTTTGATCATTTCCTTGGGCTGAAGGTTGAATGTGCAGGCAAAAACTACGCAAGACTGCGCTTGCCATACCGTCCGGAATTTATAGGCGACGCCCGCCGTCCGGCACTGCACGGCGGAGTCATCTCCATGCTGATAGACACCTGCGGCGGAACAGCCGTCTGGGCTTCCGGGGATGTGAATGACCGGGTCGCAACAATAGACATGCGGGTGGACTACCTGCGCCCCGCCCCGCCTGAAGACATCATTGCCGAAGCACGGGTAAAGCTGCTGGGCAACCGGGTCGGCAACACCCAGATTATTGTTTTCTCCGCCTCTGAACCGGACGTGATCATTGCCGAAGGCCGTGCTGTCTATAACGTAAGGAAAGTTTCAGAAGATTAGGCGACTGCGAAAACTTCCAGTTTCACGGCAAGTTGAGAAAAAAACCTTTTCAGCCCGTTGTTCTATACCTGCATAAGCAACTTCAACTGCAAAAAAAGAAGAAGCCTCAATATCCCGAAGGATATTGAGGCTTCATTTAATTTCAAAAAAGAATCTACTGCCTGGAATAATCCTTATTCAGACAAGACTATACATGGTTGGAGAACACGCTTCCCGGCCCATTTGATTTTGCTTCCAGAAGAACTTTCCGGGCCTCCAGAACCATTTTCTCCAGTGATTCTTTTACCTGGGTGTTGATCCCGATACTTACTGTCACTCTGACGTCGTCATTATCATCCACAAATCTGGTTGCTGCTATCTTATCTGCCAGTTCATGGAAGACATTATCAACATGCTCAAGCTTCATATCAGCACAGAGTATACAAAAAACATCGGCCCCATACCGGCTGACAACATCACCCATACGGAAACGATTACGAAGAATCCCACCGACCTGCCTGATTATGTCATCACCGATCAGAGGGCCATACTTATCATTCAATTCACCGATACCATCAATATCAATCAAAACGGATACTAGGCTCGATTGAGAGCGTTTCTGCTGGGCAAACAATTTTTCGCCGTATTTATAAAACGAGTTAAGCGTATACAGACCTGTCAGTGAATCATTGTCAGTTATCGAAGTGATTGTCTTGATATACTCTGCCGTATCAACAGTATTGGAAACCCTGCAATAGAACTCTTCAGGCACAAAAGGCTTGGTGATAAAATCGTTTGCACCGCTTTTCAAAAATTCAGCAGAGGTGCTTGCTCCTCCGGAACCGGAAAAACCGATAATCGGGAGCTTTGCCTTGGAATATGATCTCCTTACCTCTTTGACAAAAGCCGGGCCATCCATCTTGGGCATGTAACAATCCGATATAACCAGATCAACATCACCGTTTTTCACGAGGCTCAAAGCGTCACGCCCATTTGCAGCTTCAACAACTTCATAATTATATGCCTGCAGCAGTTCCCTGCACAGAGAGCGGCTGGTACTGGAATCATCTACTACCAGCACTTTTTTGAAAATATTTTTGCGCAGCCTGTCCACAACAGTTACGACATGCTGAATATCATCAAAGTTACCCTTCGGAACAAAATCTATGATTCGTTTTGCCCACATGGATGAACGCAAAGCATCACTGATTTCACCTGTGAAAACAACGGAAGGAATTCCGGAAGCGACAACCATATCAACAACTTCCCCATTCGGTGCATCCGGAAGAACAATATCAAGCAGGGCCATAAAAAACTCACCGGCCGAACGCTCCAGACACTCCTTGGCCTGGGCATAATCAGGGCACACAACAACCTCAACATCAAGCTTGTCCTGAATGCTTCTTTTCAGAATACCGGAAAAAGTAATACTATCTTCAACAACCAGAACCTTAGAAGGACGATCCGATCCAACTGCAGAAGCTTCTTTAGACATATTCCATCCCGACTATTTTAAGTTAAATTACAGGACAACCATGATTGCAGCCTGCGCCTTTGCATTGACGGTATCACAAGACTAACGAACAGCTACCTTCACGACCAACAGTAATACTGATTATCCTTTACCTTAGTTACTCGACATGGATGAGCTGCGTCAAGCCCCCAGAACCCCTCTTATTCAGACACACAACAACTTTTCATACTCAAAAAAACAACCTCATTCCCGCCACAAGCACGGCCAGAAAAATCAGGGTCATCCCTGATCCGGCACGCAGATAATCCACAGCCCTCAACCCGCCCGGACGCATCACCAATGCATTTACCTGATGAGTTGGAAGTACAAATGTATTCGACGCAGCAAGTGCAACAGTCATGGCTGCCACACGCGGGTCCATTCCACAGGACAGTGCCAGGTTCATCGACAACGGGACCAGAAGAACCGTAGCTCCCACATTGGAGGTAAAGAGCGTAAAAAATGAAGTCAGCACCGCAATACAGATAAGCAGAACCGTGGGGGTAGGAACACCCACAGCATTCATCATCATGTCGGCAATAAGCTTTGCCGCTCCGGTATTCTCGAAAGCAAGCCCGAGGGGAATCAGTCCTGCCAGCAGAAAAACAGTCATCCAGTCAACCGAGCAGTAAGCTTCATCAAGAGTCAGGACTTTTCCGATGATCATACTCATCGCGCCGAATAAAAGAGCAATTGAAAGCCGGATATCAAGGATGAGAATCATGAACATTGTCACGATGAGAGTTCCCACTGCCCAGCGGGCCCTGTCCTCGCGCATCAGTTCGCCCTGAACAGGCTCAGTAAATACTAAATCGTGCTGGGCCTTCAGTTGGTGGAACGCGCTCCACTTGCCATGAAGAAGAAAGGCATTGCCCTCCTCAACAACAATATTCGAAAGATCGCTGATGATGACTTCGTGCCCGACATAAACCGCCAGCGGAACCAGCCCGTACCGCTTACGCAGCTGAATATCGTGAATAGTCTTTCCAATTAGCCGAGACCTGGGCGTAACGATTCCCTCCATTATCCCTGAATTTGCAGCCGAAAGCTCATCAGCAAAAACTTTGAGTTCATCGGTATAAGTCCAGCCGAAATCGGCGGCGAGCTGCTCAATGAATCTGGCCTCACCTATCACTGCAATCCGGTCTCCGGGACACAGTGTGTCTTCAGGGCGGGGAGCATTGTTTCTTTTGTGGGTGATCGGATTATACGTGGCCAGAACCGAGCAGGCATACTCGGAACGAATTTGCAGCTCATCAAGAGACTTCTCCTCAAAACCCATGGTAGGAATCTCCATTTCGTAAAGCTGCCCCACGTCATGATAAGTTTTGTCCAGCAAAGGAGAAAGCAGACAGTTCAAGGGCTGGGGCGGACACTTCGGAAGAATCCACTTACCCATCAGGGAAAAATAGAGAAGAGCCGAAATTACCAGCAAAATTCCAATGGGAGTCATGCTGAACATCCCGAAATGATCGTAAGTAACGCCCCTGACCGTAAGCAGATCATTCAGAAGAATCAAAGGGCTGGACCCAACAAGCGTAAGGGTTCCCCCTATAATTGCGCAGAAAGCCATGGGCAGGAGAATATGGGAGGCCGGAACCCCGGTCTGGGATGAAATTCGCTTCGCAGCCGGCATAAACAGGGCTGCAGCACCGATGTTCTGCATAAAGCCGGAGATTAAGGCTACAGTACCGGCAACCATGGATGTAATCTTGTGCTCGTTTTTTCCGGCGAAACGCAGAATGAATTGAGCGAGTTTGTTCATAACCCCGGTTTTATCAAGCCCGGCCCCGATAATTATTACCCCAATGATTGAGACCACGGCATTACTGCTCAATCCGCTGATAGCCTGCTCAGGCGTAACCAGTCCAAGCAGAGGCAGGAAAACCATAACCATTATCCCGACCATGTCTACGCGCACCCATTCGAAAACAAAACACATAATCACGAGAAGAAGAACGCCGAGAACGAGTAGAATATCGGGGGTAATGACCATAGCGAAAAAAATTTCCTTTTCTTTACGTTGATGTGCTGTCAGACAGTCCTAATCTAAATTATACCCTAATACCTGCTTCGAGAAAATAATTTTTATCAGCCGATTCTGTAATCTATCGGTATCTGACCTCCAACCATATCATCACATCCAGCGCAGAAACAACCACATACCACCGATCCCCCCAAACGCCAAAAGCCCGCACAACTCCATGAATTGTACGGGCTTTTAAAATTCGGTCGGGAAAACAAAAACGGGGCAAACGAAAAAGGCCCTTGAATGGGCAAGGGCCTTTTTTGGAAACAAAAAAGTCCTTGCGACGACCTACTTTCCCACCAGCTACCTGGCAGTATCATCGGCGATGGAGAGCTTAACTTCCGAGTTCGGAATGGGGTCGGGTGTGACCTCTCCTCAATGGTCGCAAGGACAAATATGTTGGTTGGGGTTTCCAACCGAAATATATGTCAGATAGGGGGTCCTTATAACCTTAACCGGTGGGGTTAAAGTTATAGGGAAGAGAAGAAAGATAAGTCGCACGATTTATTAGTACCGGTCAGCTGAATGTGTCACCACACTTACACCTCCGGCCTATCAACCAGGTGGTCTACCTGGAATCTTCAGATGCTGATGCATAGGGAGAACTAATCTCAAGGCAGGCTTCCCGCTTAGATGCTTTCAGCGGTTATCCCTTCCGAACATAGCTACCCTGCTATGCCGCTGGCGCGACAACAGGAACACCAGAGGTTCGTCCACCCCGGTCCTCTCGTACTAGGGGCAGACCCTTTTCAATTCTCCTACGCCCACGGTAGATAGGGACCAAACTGTCTCACGACGTTTTAAACCCAGCTCGCGTACCACTTTAATCGGCGAACAGCCGAACCCTTGGGACCTGCTTCAGCCCCAGGATGTGATGAGCCGACATCGAGGTGCCAAACCGCATCGTCGATGTGAACTCTTGGATGCGATCAGCCTGTTATCCCCGGCGTACCTTTTATCCTATGAGCGATGGCCCTTCCATGCGGGACCACCGGATCACTAAGACCAACTTTCGTTCC